>NZ_JALQDZ010000049.1:0-46241 GCF_023630985.1 Caballeronia sp. ATUFL_F1_KS39
TTAGGCAGCCCACGAACGACGAGAGGACTACCCAAATTGCGTGTGACCGCGGGCGTATCAGTAGCTGCTTTCTTTGCTTACTTTCTTTGCAGCAGCAAAGAAAGTGAGTGCCGCCCCGCACAGGGGCAGTGCTAATAGACCGACACGATTACAGGATTCCACGAAAGCACAAGCGAAACCAGAAGCGAAAGCCGAATACTTGAAGCAAATCCGGAGACTCACCGATGAACATACGTTTCGATCCCGAAGTAGCGGCGACTGTCGAACAATCGCCTGACCGCACGCTGACAGCGTGTCACACCGACGCGTTACTGACGGCCCTATGCGAAATCTACTGCAACGACCCTGAGCGCCGCACGGCAACGATCGCACTTCCACACGTTTCCAACGAAGCCCACCGCACAAGAACCTTCATCGCGCAAGCGCGAAATGAGAACCTGATCGACATCGCACAGCAGCACGAAGATCACCTTCTCCTGACGACATCACGCAAAACGTTCTGGCAAATCGCGCGCCCATGGCTCAAGGCGCCCGCATCGAGCGACACGCTGCTGCGCTATACACAAACCAACGGCGTCTCACATCCGCAAAGACCAAAGAACGCCGAAGGCACGATCTACGAACGTCACTTCCCGCAGATCGACATGACCTTCAGCCTGCGCACAGCTGACCCCGACGCCGATTCCGAAGTCTTCAGCGAATGGATGAATCTCGATCGCGTCGCATACTTCTGGGATCAGCGCGGCACGCGCGCCGAACACGCCGCTTATCTCGCGGAACGCCGCGAAGATCCGCACATGCATCCGATGATCGGCTATTTCGACGACAAGCCCTTCGGCTACTTCGAGTTCTATTGGGCGAAAGAAGATCGCCTGGGCCCGTTCTATGATGCAGGCGACTTCGATCGCGGACTGCATCTGCTGATCGGCGATGCGCAGTTCCAGAGCGCAGGCAAGCTCAAGGCATGGTGGAGCGGCGTGCTGCACTACATGTTCATCGACGATCCGCGCACGGAACGCCTCGTTGGTGAACCGCGCGTCGATCATGTGCGACATATCGCTTACATGCATCGCATGGGCTTTTATACGCTGAAGGAATTCGACTTTCCGCACAAGCGCGCCGCGCTCACCGTGATGGAACGCGAAAAGTTCTTCGACGATTTTCGCTTTTGACCGGCGTCGAGGGAAAGTTGTACCGGTAACAGCGCGCTCTTATACTGACGTCACCGCGCTGCCTCCGACCATAACCTTCCCTCAGACACCCATGCCCCTCATCAACTACATCACGCAGATTCAATTCGATTTCGGCGCGGTGCGCCTGCTTGCGGGCGAGTGCGAACGCATCGGCATTCATCGTCCGCTGATCGTGACCGATGCCGGCATCCGCGCGGCCGGCCTGCTCGACAAGGTGCTCGACGCGCTCGGTTCATCGTCGGCCGTACCCGTGTTCGATTCGACGCCGCCCAATCCGAACGAAGCCGCCGTGCGCGAAGCCGTCGCGATGTACAAGGAGAATCAATGCGACGGCGTGATCGCGGCGGGCGGCGGTTCATCGATCGATCTCGCGAAGGGCGTGGCCGTGTGCGCGACGCACGACGGTCCGCTACAAGGCTTCGCGGTCATCGAAGGCGGCCTCGCGCGCATCACGGCGAAGACCGCGCCCGTCATCGCCATTCCGACGACCGCGGGCACCGGCAGCGAAGTGGGCCGCGGCGCGATCCTGATTCTCGACGATGGCCGCAAGGTCGGCGTGATCTCGCCGCACGTCGTGCCGAAGGTCGCGATCTGCGATCCGGAACTGACGCTCGGCCTGCCGCCGATGCTTACCGCCGCGACCGGCATGGATGCCATCGCGCATTGCCTCGAAACGTTCATGGCGCCCGCGTTCAACGCACCCGCCGATGGCATCGCGCTCGACGGATTGTGGCGCGCGTGGCGGCACATCGAGCGCGCGACGCGGGACGGCTCCGATCGCACCGCGCGCTGGAACATGATGAGCGCATCGATGCAGGGCGCGCTCGCGTTCCAGAAGGGCCTCGGTTGCGTGCATAGCCTGAGCCACTCGCTCGGCGGCATCAATCCGAAACTGCATCACGGCACGCTCAACGCAATCTTTTTGCCGGCGGTGATCGCGTTCAACAGCAGCGCGCCGACGATGCGCGAAGAAGGCAAGCTCGACCGCATCGCGCAGGCAATGGGCCTGAGGTCCGGCGATGAGGTCGGCGGTGCGCTGCGCTCGATGACCGCGACGCTCGGCCTGCCACGTGGCCTCGCTGAACTCGGCGTGACGCGCGAGATGTTTCCGCGCATCATCGCGGGCGCGCTCAAGGATCACAGTCATAAGACGAATCCGCGCGAGGCGTCGAGCGCGGATTACGAGGCGATGCTCGAAACGTCGATGTGAAAAGGGCCGGAGCGCAACGACAGTAACGGCGTGTGATTTGCGGCATTGCAACAGCGAGATAGGGGAAAACCCTTAAGTCTGTTACAATGTCGCAAAGTTTGAGGAACAAATCATGCGCCGCCGCTACGAAGTGCTCGAAAAAATCGCTTTCACCTTGCTTACGCTTTCCGCTGTCATGGACGCCAGCTACATCACCTGGGAAAAACATCCGAATTTCCGCGAAAACGTCACGGAGATCGTGAAGATCAGCGCCGATCTGTCTTTGGCGAACCCGGGTGTCGGCGATTCGACGCCGCTGGTCCCGATGGCGTTCAACTAAGTTTCGGTTTTACCCGGCGCGACACTCGTCGCGCCTTCTGCGTCAAGCCACATACAGGTTATTCGGCCCGCCGCCGCACGGCGCGCGCCGGCTGCTTTATGCTGGCGGCTTTCCATGCCGTCGCCGTCCAGCATGTCCACCGCTCTCCAATCGAACGCCGCCTTCGGCGATCAACTGCGCAGCTTCGCTCGCGCGATGGGACAGATCGTCCTTCAGCGCAACGCCGCGACCGGCGCGCTGCTGTTCCTCGCGGTGCTCAGCGCGAGTCCGCGCCTCGCGTGCGGGCTTCTGATCGGCACGCTGACGGGCAATGTCATCAGCGTGATCGTCGAAAACGACGACGCACCCGCGTTCCGCGACGATCTCTACGGTTTCAACGGCGCGCTCGCGGCGCTCGCCGCATTCACGTTTCTCGACGATGCATCGCGCGCCGCGGCCGTCGCGATCGTCGCGGCGATGTTCGCCACTTTCCTCGCCAACGTGCTTTCGCGCGTGCTCTCGCGCTACCGGTTGCCGATCTTCTCCAGCCCCGCCATCATCGTGACGTGGTGCTGGCTGCCGCTTTTGACCGAGCGCGGCGACACGGGCGCGATTCCCCAAGTCGCCGCCGGTTTCATTCCAATGCTTCAGGCCGCGTTCGCGGGTCTCGCGCCGATCACCTTCGCGACCGGCGCGCTCACCGGCGCGCTGATCGCGGCGGGATTGTTCGCGTCGCGGCCCGCGCAGGCGGGCTGGGCGCTCGCGGGCAGTGCGCTCAGCGCCATGTTGCACGCACTCGGCGGTGCAAGCGATGCCGTCGTGCTCTCGGGCGCGTGCGGCTTCAATGCGGCGCTTGCGGCGCTCGCGGCCGCGAAGCTCGGCACGCGTTATGCGCTCGTCGCGATCGTCGCGGCGGTGCTGATCGAGCGCGTGATCGATTGCATCGGCATCGCTGCGTTGACCGCGCCGTTCGTGCTTGCGTCCTGGGCGGTGATTCTGCTCGAGCGGCGTCTGTCCGGATCATCCAAACAAGGAGACTCGCATGTCGTTCACCCACACGCCTGAGCGCAGGATCGCGGAAAGCGGGCCGCGATCGGCAGCCGAACAGGCCACGCGCGTCGATCTCGCGGCCGCGTATCGGCTCGTCGCGCTCAACGGCTGGGACGATGTCGTCTACACGCACATTTCCGCGAGCGTGCCGGGCGAGCCGGGGCGCTTTCTCATCAATCCGTTCGGGCTTTCGTTCGATGAAGTCACGGCGAGCAATCTCGTGAAGATCGATATCGACGGCAACGTGATCGGCGAGCGCGCGCATCCGGTGAACGCGACGGGCTTCGCGCTGCACGGCGCCGTCCATGCCGCGCGGGAGGACGCCGTGTGCGTGATGCATCTTCACGTGCGCGAGGCGATCGCGGTATCGACGCAACCGCACGGCCTGCTGCCCGCATCGCAACACGCGATGCGCTTTCATGGGCATCTCGCGTATCACGATTACGAAGGGCTCGCGTTCTCGCCGGCGGAAGGCGAGCGGCTCGTAAAAAGTCTCGGCGCGCATCGTGCGATGTTGCTGCGCAATCATGGACCGGTCACGCTCGGGCGCACGATCGCCGAGGCTTATGTGCTGATGGATATGCTCGTCAAGGCATGCGATATTCAGCTTCGCGCGCTTGCGGGCGTGGGCAAGATGATCGTGCCGACGCCGGAAGTCGTCACGCGCACCGCGGCGCAACTGCATGACGATGACGCCGTCGAAGGCGCGCTCGAATGGCCGGCGCTATTGCGCAAGCTCGATCGCATCGACGCGTCGTATCGCGACTAATACCGCTTTCAAAAGGAGATCAACGCAATGCCGACATTCAACATTCAACTGTTCGAAGGCCGCACGGTGGAAGAGAAGCGCAAGTTCGTCGAAGCGATCACGCGCACGACGTGCGAAACGCTCGGCTGCGAGCCGGGCTCGGTGGACATCATTCTGACGGACGTGAAACGCGAGAACTGGGCGACCGCGGGCAAACTCTGGTCGGAGCAGTGAAAGACAGCGCGCGCACGCCGATTCGTGCGCGCGCTTTGACCGTTACATCGATTCCTTCGCGGCGAGACGGAACTTGTGCAGCAGCGGTTCCGTATAGCCGCTCGGTTGCGTGCGCCCTTCGAAGACGAGCGCGCACGCGGCCTTGAATGCGAACGAACTGTCGAACGCGGGCGACATCGGGCGATAGTACGGATCGGCTTCATTCTGCTTGTCGACGACGGCGGCCATGCGTTCGAGCGTCGCGCGAACCTGCTCTTCCGTGACGATGCCGTGACGCAGCCAGTTCGCGATATGCTGGCTCGAAATGCGCAGCGTCGCGCGGTCTTCCATCAGGCCGACATCGTGAATGTCCGGCACCTTCGAGCAACCGACGCCCTGATCGACCCAGCGCACCACATAACCCAGAATGCCCTGCGCGTTGTTTTCGATTTCGTTCCTGATGTCGTCTTCCGACCATGACGGCTCGTCGACGACGGGAATCGTCAGCAAGCCATCGAGCAACTCGTTCTTCTGACTTTCGTAGTCGACGCTTTCGAGTTCCTGCTGAACCTGTTGCACGTCGACCATGTGATAGTGCAGCGCGTGCAGCGTGGCCGCGGTGGGCGAGGGCACCCATGCGGTGTTGGCGCCTGCCTTCGGATGCGCGATCTTCTGTTCGAGCATCGCGTGCATCAGATCGGGCATCGCCCACATGCCCTTGCCGATCTGCGCGCGACCGCGCAAGCCGGTGTTCAGGCCGACGAGCACATTGCTGCGTTCGTACGCGGCAATCCACTTAGAGGACTTCATGTCGCCCTTGCGCATCATCGGGCCGGCTTCCATCGACGAATGCATTTCGTCGCCGGTGCGGTCGAGGAAGCCCGTATTGATGAATGCGACGCGCGCGCCCGCCGCCGCGATACACGCCTTGAGGTTCACGCTCGTGCGTCGCTCTTCGTCCATGATGCCCATCTTGATCGTGTGACGCGGCAGGCCGAGCAGGTCTTCGACGCGCGTGAAGAGCTCGTCCGCGAACGCCACTTCGGCGGGGCCGTGCATCTTCGGCTTCACGATATAGATCGACCCCGTGCGCGAGTTCATCTTGTTCTTGAGATCGTGCATCGAGCCGAGCACGGTCATCACCGCATCGAGGATGCCTTCGGGAATCTCGTTGCCATCTCGGTCGAGCACCGCGGGATTCGTCATCAGATGGCCGACGTTGCGCACGAACAGCAGCGAACGTCCGTGCAGCTTGACGGTTCCGCCGTTCGGCGCGGCGTACTCGCGGTCCGGGTTCATCGCGCGCGTGAAGGTCTTGCCGTTCTTCGTGACCTGCTCGGCGAGATTGCCTTGCATCAGGCCGAGCCAGTTGCGATAGAGCTGCGTCTTGTCGGCGGCATCGACGGCCGCGACCGAATCTTCGCAATCGATGATCGTGCTCACGGCCGCTTCCATCAGCACGTCCTTCACGTGCGCCGCATCGGTCTTGCCGATGAAGTTGTCCGCGTCGATCTGAATCTCGAAGTGCAGGTCGTTGTGCTTGAGCAGAATCGCGGACGGGTCTTTCGCGTCGCCCTGAAAGCCCGCGAACTGCTCGGCGTTCGCAAGGCCGGTCTTGCCGCCGTCCTTCAGCGTGACGACGAGCTTGCCTTGCTCGACGCTATATTTGGTCGCGTCGGCGTGCGAGCCGTGATCGAGCGGGGCGTTGTCGTCGAGGAACGCGCGCGCATAGGCGATCACTTTCGCGCCGCGCTTCGGATTGAACTGCGCCGCGCGCTCGGCGCCGTCGTTTTCGTCGATGGCATCGGTGCCGTAGAGCGCATCGTAGAGGCTGCCCCAACGCGCGTTGGCCGCGTTGAGCGCATAGCGCAGATTCGACAGCGGCACGACGAGTTGCGGGCCGGCCTGCTCGGCGATTTCGCGATCGACATTGGCGGTGCTGGCCTTCACATGCGCGGGCGCGGGCACGATATAGCCGATCTCTTCGAGAAACTTGCGATAGGCGCGTAGATCGCGCACGGGGCCGGGGTTGCTGCGATGCCAGTTGTCGAGCTCGGTCTGGAGGCGGTCGCGTTCGGCGAGCAGTGCGCGGTTCTTCGGCGCGAGATCGTGAACGATGGCATCGAATCCCTTCCAGAAGGACGCGCTATCGACGCCCGTGCCGGGGATGGCTTCTTCGTCGACGAACTTCGCGAGATTCGCGTCGACCTGCAGGCCGTGTTGTTTGATCATGTCGTTCATGGGCACTCCGGCTGAGATGGCTGCTACACAGGGGTTTGGGGAATGGGCTGGTGCCTATGGTAGCGCGTCTTGGGGGAGGGGCGAAGCGTGGGGGAGGTGCAATGCGCGTGCCTGGACGGGCCGCCCGTTTAGCGTCCCGTGAGGGCGGGGTAGCCGTCGACGGATAGCGTTCTCAGTGCATCGGCCCGGCCTCCGCGCAAACAAACCGCGCGAAAAACCGGGCCGCTCGAACAGCGCGACGAGACCGACGCTACGCCTTCAACAAATCCTCGATCATCACCGGCAGCTTTCGCACACGCACGCCCGTCGCGTGATACACGGCACCCGTAATCGCCGCCGCGATGCCCGCCAGCCCGATCTCCGCGATGCCGCGCGCGCCCAGTTCGTTGAAGACCGTATCGGGATAATCGAGAAACGTGACGTCCATCTTCGGCGTATCCGCATTGGTCGCGACGACGTAATCCGCGAGGCTGCTGTTCACCGGCGCGCCGCTTCGTTCGTCGTATACCGTGTGCTCGAAAAGCGCCATGCCGACGCCCATCACGACCGCGCCTTCGATCTGATTACGCCCCGCGCGCGGATTCAGGATCTTGCCCGCATCGATCACGGTCACGACGCGGCTCACGCGCAGGCGCGCGGTCGCCGGCTCCCACGTCACCTCGGCGAAATGCGCGCCATACGAATGGATCGACCAGTCCTTCTTGAGCGGATCGTCGAAGCCGCCTTTCGCGCTGCCGCTGCCCGATGCCGCATGCAGTTTCGCCGCGTCGAGAATGCGCGCGAACGGCACGCCGCTTTCCGGCGCTTCGTTCTTGCGATGCACATGTCCGTTGCTCATCGCAAGCTCGTCGGCCTTCGCGCCCGCGAATGGCGATCCCTCGATCTTCGCGGCGCGCGCCAGCAGCGTCTTGATCGCCTCGCGCACCGCATCCGATACCGCCGGAATCACCGATGCCGTCGCCGCCGATCCGCCCGAAACAGGACCGAGCGGCAGCGCCGTATCGCCGAGGCCGACTTCGATCTTGTCGAGCGGGATGCCCGTATGTTCCGCGACGATCTGCGCGAGGATCGTGTACGTGCCCGTGCCGATATCCTGCGTGCCGCACGCGACGCGCGCGGTGCCGTCCGCACGAAGATCGACCGTCGCGTCCGCCGAGAAGCGCAGCCCCGGCCAACTGCACGCGCCCACGCCCCAGCCGAGCGTGAGGCCGTCGCGCTTCATCGAGCCTACGTCCGGCGTGCGCTTCGACCAGCCGAATTTCTCCGCACCGGTCTTCAGGCATTCGACGAAATGCCGCGACGAAAACGGCAAGCCGCTGCTTTCATCCACTTCGGGCTCGTTGCGCAGGCGCAGTTCGACCGGATCCATCTTCAACGCAATGGCCAGCTCGTCCATCGCCGATTCGAGCGCGAAGAGGCCGGGCACCGCGCCGGGTCCGCGCATCGACGTCGGCGAGCCGACATTGCGTTTCACCGTGCCGCCCGTCACGCGCAGATTGGGCGTGCTGTACATCGAAGGCGTCGCTTCGCCGCAATCTTCCGTGTAATCGTCGGCGATGGCCGCGTGATTCACGAAGTCATGCCGTAGCGACACGAGCTTGCCGTCCTGCGTCGCCGCGAGCCGCACGCGCTGCTGCGTGGTCGGCCTGTGCCCGACGTTCTGGAACATCATCTTGCGCGAGAGCACGAGCTTGACCGGGCGCTCCAGTTGGCGCGTCGCGGCCGCGGCGAGCAGCGAATGCGGCCACATCCACAGCTTGCCGCCGAAGCCCGAGCCGAGATAGCGCGAAATCACGCGCACTTTCTCTTTCGGCAGGCCCATCATCTGCATCAGCGTGCCCTGATGATTCGCGACCGCCTGGCTCGTTTCGTAGAACGTGTAGCTCTCGCCGTTCCAGTGCGCGATGGTCGCGTGCAGCTCGATCGGATTATGCGTTTCGACGGGCGTCACGTACGTTTCATCGATCTTCACGGGCGCATCGTCGAACGCCTTGTCGGGATCGCCGCGTTCGCTGTGCGTGTCGAGCTTGTCGCCGGCATCGAGCTTTGCGCTCACATCGTGCGGCGTCTTGTCGTAACTGACCTTGACCGCGGCAGCCGCGGCGCTCGCCGCTTCGAACGTCTCCGCAACGACGAGCGCGACATACTGCCCGTAATAGCGAATGATGTCGTCTTCGAAAGGCGGACGGTTTTCATCGACGTAGCCGGTATCGATCGAGTTGCCGGCGATGCGATAGAAGCGGCCGATATTGCCGCGATGAAGAATCAGCTTCACGCCGGGCATCGCTTGCGCGGCGGCGAATTCGAGCGACGTGATCCTGCCGCTCGCGATGGTGCTGCCGACCGGCACGGCATGGAGCATGCCGGGCAGATCGACGTCGGTCGTATAGGTCGCGCGGCCGCAAACCTTCAGCGGTCCGTCGATGCGCGACTGAGGCCGTCCGATGAATGCGGACGGTTTGATATCGGGCGCCGTGGACATGTCGCGATCCTCAGGAAGTTTGCGTGGTAACGAGCTTGAGCGTATGAACGATGCAGCGCTTCGACAACTCGACCTTGAAGCCGTTCTCGCTTTGCGGCTTCGCATCGGCGAGCGCAGCATCGGCAGCGCGTTTGAACGTGGCTTCATCGGGCGTCGCGTTCATCAGCTCCTTCTCCGCTTCACGCGAGCGCCACGGCTTCGTGCCGACGCCGCCGAGCGCGACGCGCGCATGCTCGATGCGCCCGTCCTTCACGCCGATCACGACACCCGCCGACGCCAGCGCGAACTCGTACGATGCGCGATCGCGCAGCTTCAGATAAGCCGAGCGCGCGCCGTCGACCGGCGGCGGCAATGTGACATGCGTGACGAGATCGCCGGCATCGAGCACGTTCTCGCGATCGGGCGTCGTGCCCGGCAACAGGAAGAACTCGTCGATGGGGATCGCGCGCTTGCCGCCCGTGCCTTCGACGTGGATCGTCGCTTCGAGCGCCTGCAACGCGACGCACATGTCCGACGGATTGCTCGCGATGCACGATTCGCTCGTGCCCATGATCGCCATCATGCGATTGAAGCCCTGAATCGCGGAGCAGCCGCTGCCGGGCTCGCGCTTGTTGCACGGCGAGGTCGTATCGCGGAAGTACACGCAACGCGTGCGCTGCAGGATGTTGCCGCCCGTCGTCGCCATGTTGCGCAACTGCACCGACGCGCCCGCGAGCACCGCTTGCGACAGCACCGCATAACGATCGCGGATCAGCGGATGATGCGCGAGATCGGAGTTGCGCGAAGTCGCGCCGATACGCACGCCGCCGTCCTTCGTTTCCTCGATCTTGTCGAGCGGCAAACGGCTGATATCGACGACGCGCATCGGCCGCTCGACGTTGAGCTTCATCAGATCGAGCAGCGTCGTGCCGCCCGCGAGAAAGCGCACTTCGGCGCCTTGCTGCGCGGTATGCGCGAGCGCGCCCGCATTGATCGCGTCGCGCATGTCGCGCGCGCGAGAGAGCTGGAACATATCCATGTCGCTCTCCTTATTTTGACGACGGCTTGTTCGCGCGCACCGACTGGATCGCGCTGACGATGTTCTGATACGCGCCGCAGCGGCACAGGTTGCCGCTCATCGCTTCGCGCACGTCGTCGTCGCTCGGGCCGATCGGTTCATCGAGCAGCGCGACCGCCGACATCAACTGGCCGGCCGTGCAGTAGCCGCACTGATAGCCGTCGCATTCGACGAACGCGGCCTGCAACGGATGCAGTGCCTCGATTTCGCCGATGCCTTCGATGGTCGTGACGGTGTCGCCCTCGCACGCGGCGGCGAAGCACAGACACGAGTTCACGCGGCGTCCGTTCACATGAACGGTGCATGCGCCGCATTGGCCGTGATCGCAGCCTTTCTTCGTGCCGGTCAAATGAAGATGCTCGCGCAATGCATCTAAAAGCGTGGTGCGGGGGTCGAGGGAAAGCGTTTCGCTGCGGCCGTTGACGGTCATGGTGAAGCTGACGGTCGAGTCGCCTGCGGTTGCGGCTTGAAGCGTCTTGTTCGGTGTATCGGCGTGCGTGGTTTTCGATTGGGGGATGGGACGTTGTGGCATCGGGCAATCTCCTGGAATTGCGCAGCAAGCTGCTGCACGAATGCGGCGATGAAGCGGCGGAACATGAGAGAGGCGAAGATGCGGCGAAGCGTGTCGCGCGCCGGTGGCGCGGAGGAACGGCGGCGAAAAGGGTCTGCGCGGCGGCGCAGGACTTTCGTGCGCCGGCAATGCGGCGAAAGACGACACTCAGCCAGTATAGGCATCCGCCGCGAAACTTTCTCGATCGAAAGCCCGCGCGGGCCGCGAGATTCTGAAGGGGCACGAAGCATGCCCGCAGCCGATGAAAGCCTTCAGTGCGAAATCAGGCCGCGCGCGAAAACGGAAAGGATGGACACGCCGACCGTCGTGAAGAGAACGAGCACGACGAGGATCACGATCATGCGGAGAATCATCTGCATCGCGTCGCTCCAAAAAAAAAATGGCCGCTTGCGCGGCCGGAAGGAGGGTGGGTCGGTCAGACTTCAGATTAAGCGCGCTTCCTTAAATCAGACTTAAGCGTGCGGGACTTCCATGCGGGCCGTCCATTCTCCTTCCTTTGGGAACGGGATGCAGCGAACTTACCGCAGCGCCTCGCTGTATCGGTCGCGCAGCGGGAAGATCGTCACGAGCGCGACCGCGCTGCCGAAGATCACGTAGTAGCAGATCGACAGCGGATCGCCCGTGGTCATCGTGAGCCATTGCACGATCGCGGGCGCGAAGCCGCCGAAGATCATCACCGCGACGTTGTAGCTCACCGAGATGCCGGTCGAACGCACGCTCGAAGGAAGCAGCTCGGAGATGAACGCCGGATAGCAGCCCTGAAAGATGCCGAGATAAGTCATCAAAAGCGCCTGACACACGATCAGCATCGGCAGGCTCGGATGCGCGGTGAGCACGGCGAAGATCGGATATGCGGTGACGAGCGACAGCGTGAGCGCGGTCGCCATCAGCTTCTTGCGGCCGATACGGTCCGAGAGCCGGCCGAATATCGGACAGCAGACGAGATAGACGAGCGCGCCGATCGTCGAGCTGATGAGGCCGTCGGTGAGCGCCATGTGCAGCACGCGCGTAGCGTGCGTCGGCAGATACAGCAGGAAGATGTACGTGCCGATGGTGCCGAACACCGTCAGGCCGAAGCCAGCGAGCACGGACATCCAGTGTTTCGTGGCGGTATCGCGGATCGGGCGCGTGCTCAGTTCGTTCTTTTGCGCCTTCTCGACGAAGACCGGCGATTCATCGAGCTTCGAGCGCAGATACAGGCCGACGGGCACGATCAGAAGACCGATCACGAACGGAATGCGCCAGCCCCAGCTATTCAGATGTTCGGGACTCAGCGTGCGCGTGAGCACGGCGCCGAAAAACGAGCCGGCGAGACTCGCGGCGGCCTGCGCGACCATCTGGAAGCTGCCGAAATAACCGCGCTTGTTGGCGGGCGCGTATTCGACGAGAAACGCCGTCGCGCAGCCGACTTCGCCGCCTGCGGAGAAGCCCTGAATCAGGCGGCCGAGCAGCATCAGCAAGGGCGCGGCGATGCCGATTGCCGCATATGTCGGCGCGAACGCGATGATCGCGATGCCGACCGCCATCAGCGAAATCGTGAGCGTGAGCGCTGATTTGCGTCCGACGCGATCCGCGACCGCGCCCAAGACGATGCCGCCGAGCGGACGCGTCAGAAAGCCGACGCCGAAAGTCGCCCAAGTCGCGAGCAGTGAAATAGTGGGATTCGTTGCGGGAAAGTACAGCTTGGCGATGATGACGGCGAAGAAGCCGTAAACCATGAAGTCGAACCATTCGAGCGCGTTGCCGATGGTCGATACGACGATCGCTCGTCGGCCGGAAAGATTCGATGCGGCGTTTTGTTCGGCCGCGTGCGCTGCAGGTAGTACGGTGCTCATCGAATGTACTCCATGAGGTTTTCTCGTTGACGACATCCGCTTCTCGGATGACTCGCTTCGAACGGAGCGAGCCGCTGCAACACGCAAACATTACGCCGAGTTGAAATAAGAAAATATAGAATTTCTGAACTGACACACAAGCAAACCTGATCGAACGATCCGGGATAACCCTCACGCACGATGAGCAATATCCGCTTTTTGCGCACGTTTATCGCTGTCGCGCGTTACGGTTCTTTCGCCGCCGCCGCGGAAAAAGTCGCGCTCACGCAGGCCGCCGTCAGCATGCAGATGCAGTCGCTCGAAGACGATCTGAAGCGGCCGCTGTTCGATCGCGTCGGGCGCACGAACCGGCTGACGAGCATCGGCAAGCAGGTGTTGCCGCAAGCGGAGCGCATCGTCGCGCTGTACGACAGCATGCGTCTCACCGGTCTCGATGATGAAATCGCCGGATCGGTTTCCATCGGCGCGGTCGATTCGGCGATGGGCGCGCTCGCATCCGTCGTCACCGAATTGAAAGGTCAGTATCCACGGCTCGATGTGCGGCTCTTCACCGGCAAGGCGCTCGCGCTCGCGCCGCAAGTCGAGGCGGGCGAGATCGATGCGGCGGTGATCGTCGAGATGGCGGGCAAGACGCCGGCGAGCCTCAACTGGACGCCGCTCTATTCGGAACCGCTCGTCGCGATCGGTTCGCCGGGCGCCGTGGCCGCGAATGCCGCCGAGATGCTGGCGAGCCGTCCGTTTCTGCGCTTCGAGCGCGCGCAGCGCACCGGCGCGCTGATCGATCGCGCGTTGAAGCACAACCGCCTCGCGGTGAACGAGTTCCTCGAACTCAATTCCCTCGAAGTGATCGTCGAGCTCGTGCGGCAGGATGCGGGCGTCTCGGTCGTGCCGTTGCTCGAATACGGCTCGTGGGCGAGCGATCCCGCATTGCGCGTGATATCGCTTGCGAAGAACACGCCGCGCCGTGTCGTCGGCATGCTGGAGCGCAAGATCCACGATCGTCACGCGGTGATGAGCATCGTGCAGGAACGCATACGGATGCGTTCGCACGGCGCGATCGAGCCGAGTGAAAGCTAAAGCTTTCCTTAAGTCACGGACAAGGAATATCAGCTTTCCCTGTGAATTGCGGCCATCGACAATGCTTCGGTCACTCAACAACGCAAGAGGAAAGCATGTCGATCATTCCCGAGATCGCGCAGTCGCGCGACGAGATTCAGGCCATTCGCCGCGATATCCACGCGCATCCCGAACTCTGCTATGAAGAAGCGCGCACGGCGGAGCTCGTCGCTCGGAAGCTCGAAAGCTGGGATATCGAAGTGACGTGCGGACTCGGCAAGACGGGCGTCGTCGGCGTGTTGAGGAAAGGCGCGAGCAAACGTGCGATCGGCCTGCGCGCCGACATGGACGCGTTGCCCATTCCCGAGCTGAACACGTTCGCGCACGCATCGCGCCACGAGAACAAGATGCATGCGTGCGGTCACGACGGACACACCGCGATGCTGCTCGGCGCGGCGCAATATCTCGCGAAGCATCGCGACTTCGACGGCACCGTCGTCTTCATCTTTCAGCCTGCCGAAGAAGGCGGCGGCGGCGCGAAAGCGATGATCGAAGATGGCCTGTTCGAGCGCTTTCCGGTCGATGCCGTGTTCGCGCTGCACAACTGGCCGGGCATGCCGGCGGGCGGATTCGGTGCGCGCGTCGGCGCGACGCAGGCATCGAGCAACGAGTTCGAGATTCGTATCGAAGGCGTGGGCGCGCATGCGGCGATTCCGCACGATGGCGTCGATCCCGTGTTCACCGCGCTGCAGATCGGCACGGGCCTGCAGAGCATCGTGACGCGCAACAAGCGGCCGATCGACGCCGCCGTGCTCTCGATCACGCGCATGCAGGCAGGCCACGCGGTCAACGCGATCCCGACGACCGCGACGCTCGCGGGGACCGTTCGCACGTTTTCCGTCGACGTGCTCGATCTCATCGAGACGCGCATGAAGGAGATCGTCGCGGCGACGGCGGCCGCGTATCGCTGCAAGGCCGAAGTCAGTTTCGTACGCAACTATCCGCCGACGGTGAACACGCAAGCGGAAACGGACTTCGCACTCGGCGTGATGCGCGATGTCGCCGGCGCGGACAAAGTGAACACGAACGTCGATCCGACGATGGGCGCGGAGGACTTCTCGTACATGCTGATGGAGCGTCCCGGTTGCTATGCGTATATCGGCAATGGACTGGGCGCGCATCGCGATCACGGTCACGGAATCGGACCCTGCATGCTGCATAACAGCAGCTACGATTTCAACGACGATGTACTCACGCTAGGCTCGACGTATTGGGTGCGGCTCGTCGAGAAGTTTCTCGCGCGCGTCTGAGGACGCGACATGTTTTCATCGACGTATCGCGAAGCGCGCCAGAGATTTCTCGATACCGCCGCCGCGCGAAAACTCGCTGTCGATACGCGCGTGCTCGAAGGCTTCGATGGTCTGGAAGGCGAGACGCTCGCAACCGATGTCGTTCGCATCGGTCCCAAAGATGCAAAGCGCCTGCTCGTGCTCACGTCCGGCACGCACGGCGTCGAAGGCTTTTGCGGCTCGGGCGCGCAGATCGCGTTGATGCGCGATGAAGTATTGCCGGCGTTGATGGACAAGCTCGACGTCGCAATGCTGCTCGTTCATGCGATCAATCCGTATGGCTTTTCCTATCTGAGCCGCACGACGGAGGGCAATGTCGATCTGAATCGCAACAGCGTGAATTTCGATGCGCCGTTGCCGCAGAATCCCGGCTACGCGGAACTGCACGACTTGCTGATTCCCACGAGCTGGCCGCCCGACGAAGCGAATATCGCGGCGATTCGCGCGTATATCGGCAGGCATGGACAATGGGCTTATCAGCAAGCGGTCACAACCGGTCAGTACACGCATGCGCAAGGCATGTTCTATGGCGGCGCGGAAACGGCGTGGAGCACGCGCACCATGCGCAATCTGCTCGCGGAATACGGCGAGACGTGCACGGCGATCGGCTGGATCGATTTTCATACGGGACTCGGGCCGAGCGGCTTCGGCGCGAAGATATGCGTCGGCGATGTCGCGCGTGCGCGGCGCTGGTGGGGCGCGGACGTGACGAGTCCGTCGGATGGTACGTCGATCGCGGCCGATGTAGCCGGTCCGTTGCTCGATACGTTGCGGCAGACGTGCGCCCATGCGGCGATCGCATCGATCGCGATCGAGTACGGAACGGTGCCGCTCACCGACATGCTCGACATGCTGCGCGCGGACGTCTGGGTGCGTCATCATCCCGATGCGCCCGACGCATTGAAAGCCGGCATTCGCCGCCAGATTCGCGCGGCCTTCTACATCGACGACGATATCTGGCGCGGCATGATCGCGGGTCAGGCGCGCGCTGCCGTGTTGCAGGCGCTATACGGGTTGTCGCGCGAAGAGGGCGCTTAATGCAGTTCGAGCCACATCGGCTGATGATCCGATGAACGGCTCGACTGATCCGCTTCGCATCCGGCGATGCGCGCCTTCAGGTCTTCGCTCACGAAGATGAAGTCGCATGCGAACGGGCCATCGGGCCACTGGTCGCGATCGTACAGGCCGACGGTGGCCGCGCGCGGCTCGTTCGGATGCGCGCAAGTCCATGCATCGACGAACGCGGGCGCATCGGCAATCGGTTCGAGCATCGCGCGATACGCCGATCCATCGAACGCGCTGTTGAAGTCGCCGCAGACGATGGCGGACACGGGCCGCGCGGTATCGGCGAACGGGCTCGCCTGACTCTCGGCCTTCGCGGGCTGACGCTCGTGCGCGCACGCTTCGGCGTGAAGCTCGCGCAGACGCGCGACTTGTGCGAGACGTTGCTTCTCCGAATAGAACTCGAGATGCGTGCTGACGATGCGCAAAGGTCCGACGTCGGTCTCGATGACGGCTTCGAGCGCGACGCGAAGCATCGACGGCTTCGCGGGATCGGCAGGCCACGGCAGCGAATGGCGCAACACCTGGCGCACCGGCAGACGGCTCACGATCGCGTTGCCGAACTGACGGCGCGCGATGCCCGCACCGACTGGCGGAAGATCGGAGCCGATTCCGTCGATGACCGTCGCGCCGGGAATCAGCGCTTCGAGCTCGGCGAACTGGTCGGCGCCGGGGCCGCCTTTGAGTCCGCCGGCCTGCTCGCTTTCGTGAAAGCCGCGCGTCACTTCCTGCAGACAGAGGACGTCGAAGTCGTGCAGGGCTTTCGCCTCGGCGACGATGCGCGCGAGATCGACGCGGCCATCCACGCCGCGTCCCCATTGGATGTTCCAGTCGACGAGTCGCATGGTGAACCTCGACGGTAGCGTCGGATGTTGACGTTCGCTATTCCGGCAGCAAGGCGTGTGCTTGCCCGGCAACGGACGCCGGAACCGCCAAATTCTGAAAATAAGTATTTCTTACCGTAGGCAGCCTGGGCGGCGATACAATCGGCGCCAAAGAACCTCACGTCGTCCGAATCATGAAAGCAAGCATCCGTTTTTCGCTGGCTGCGTTCCTGCTGATATCGAGCAGCATTGCGTGCCACGCTCAGGAAACTCAATCTTCGACGACTCGTTCGCTCACGAAGGAGCAGCAGGCCGCGCTCGACAAACAGGATCAGGACATCGCGCAGGTTGCGTCGCAGATCATCGCGTTGATCGATCAAAACCGGGCGGGCGACGTGTGGGACCAAGCCTCGCCCATCGCAAAGCAGATCATTTCCCGCGACGACTTCATGAAGAAGGTCGCGCGCGACCGTTCGCCGCTCGGCGCGCCGGGACTGCGCATGCCGATGGGCGTCAAGCACTACCGTTATGACGGCACGGGCAACATGCCCGCGGGCGCGTACATCAACATTCTCTTCGACACTCAGTTCGGCCAGGCGAGTCAGTCGTCGCGAGAAATGGTGACCTTCATTCTCGACTCGGACAAGGTCTGGCGTTTCGTCGGCTATTCGGTGCGCTGAAGCCGCGTCACATGTTCGTCCACGACGAGCACCATCCTTTTCCGGCTACCAGCTTGTCGCCGAAGAGCGTGCAACCGCCCCAGGCATCGCTCGCTTTGCCCTGATACAGCGAGCAGTTCGCGCAGGTTTGATCGGCGGCGAAGTTCGGGTACTTCGCTTTGTCCACTTTCGCGGCGTTCTCCTTATAGCCGACGGCGACCGCCGCCGGATCGGATTCGCTTAAGTGCGGCGCATCGGCGCGTGCTCGCGAGAGCCATAGCGCCGTGCCCGCGCCGATGCTGACAACCATGAAGTTGCGGCGGGACGTGTTCATTGTCGTGGACCGGTTGTTCGTTTGTGGGATGTCGTCGCGCGCTCTCGGGCGCTAGTCGAACGATACGCCCACGTTGGCGAATCGAACGAGCGGTCGGTTTCCTCGGTCATCGCGCCGCCAACGTCGTTCATTGCATCGCGCTAAACCTTTGCGGGCGCGTGCCGTAAATCAGGCCAGAACGTAGTTGCAATCGTGTGGATCACCCCTGCGGCGCCCCGGCCGCGGATCAATTCGAAGGAGAACAACCGTGAGTGAACTCGACTGGATGATGGCCGGCGTTTATATGGCAGCGCTTGTGTGCGGCACGCTTTTCATGAGCGTCCTCGCGCGCCGCAGCTTGAACAAGGTGGAGGATCGCGGGCACTGAGCATTCCGGAAGCATCGGTGCACGACGTCCCCGTCGCTGGCGAACAGGAAGCGAAGCTCGATGCGTTGCGCTCGGCGCTCGAAGCCGGCGAGCGCTCCGGCCCCGCCAAGCCGCTGGATTTCGATGCCTTCATCGCTTGCAAGCGCAAGTCCGCTCGGTGAGGCAGTGCGTATTCACGCCTGCCGCCGTCCAGGATCTGGACGGCATCTGAGACTACACGTTCGAGAAGTGGGGGCCGGCTCAGGCGGAGCGCTATCTGCGCATGATTCAGGACACAGTTACCGGACTCGGTAAGGGCAGACAACGCAGCCTGTCCGCAGAACACGTTCGGCCCGGTTATCGCAAGGCGCTCGTCGGAATGCACATGCTTTTCTTCCAGGAGGCCGCGGGCACGATCCAGATCCTGCGCGTTCTCCATCAGATGGATTTGCCCGCTCATCTCGGCGAAGCCGAATAGCATTGACGTCAAGAAACAAAACGCGCGCCGTGAGCCGATTCAAACATCGGCCATCCGGCGCGCGTGGACTTCACCTACAGAATTACTGGAACAGCTTGACGGCCTGCGAGAGCGTATTGGTCACGCCCCATGCGAGCGGAATCAGCACGTAGGCCCAGAACACCAGGAGCAACCCCTTGTTCGACGGATGCACTTGCTGAGTTTCGATGCGGTCATTCATCGCGGATCTCCTCGTTGATTCCTAGATTGCGGTCTGCGCCGACGTGTTCATGTGATGCTTCTCATGCACGCGCGAGACGAGCAGATTGCAGACGAAGCCGATCACCAGCAGCGCCGCCATGATATGCAGCGTCATCGTGTACGCCTCTGCGCCCACGACGCCGTGCGAAACCTGGAACGCGCGCACGTAGTTGACGAGCACCGGACCCGCGACGCCCGCCGCCGCCCACGCGGTGAGAAGCCGGCCGTGAATGCCGCCGACGAAAGCCGTGCCGAACATGTCGGCGAGATACGCGGGAATCGTCGCGAAGCCGCCGCCGTACATCGAAAGGATGATGCCGTACGCCAACACGAAAAGCGCGATATTGCCGGAGCCCGCGAATTGCGGCACAAGGAAATACAGCACCGCGCCGAGCGTGAAGAACACGAAGTACGTATTCTTGCGGCCGATCCAGTCCGACGCCGACGCCCACGCGAATCGCCCGCCCATGTTGAAGAGCGACAGCAGCCCGACGAAGCCCGCCGCCGCGCCCGCCGTGATCGACGCCTTGAAGCTTTCCTGGATCATCACCGACGCCTGGCCGAGCACGCCGATGCCGGCCGTCACGTTCAGGAACAGCACGAGCCACAACAGATAGAACTGCGGCGTCTTCAGCGCCTGATCGATATGCACGTGGTTCTTCGTGATCATCTTGTTGGACGTCGCGGGCGGCGTCCAGCCAGCCGGCTTCCAGTCCGCCGGCGGGATGCGGATCGCGAGCGCGCCGATCGTCATCGAGATGAAATAGAGCACGCCGAGCACGAGGAACGTCTCGGCAACGCCCGAGCTCGTCGCGCTCTTGAAGTGGTTCATCAGCGCGACGGAGCCGGGCGCCGCGATCATCGCGCCGCCGCCGAAGCCCATGATCGCCATGCCGGTCGCCATGCCGCGACGGTCCGGAAACCAGCGTATCAGCGTCGAAACCGGCGACACATAGCCGAGCCCGAGCCCGATGCCGCCGATCACGCCATAGCCGAGATACAGCAGCCAGATCTGATGCAGATAGACGCCGAGCGCCGAGACGAGAAAGCCGCCGCCGAAGCAGCAGGCCGCGGTGAACATCGTGCGGCGCGGGCCGACTTTTTCCAGCCACTTGCCCGCGAATGCCGCCGACAAGCCCAGAAACACGATCGCGAGCGAGAAAATCCAGCCGAGCGTGGTCAGCGACCAGTCATCCGGCGCGGACTTCGTGATACCGATAACCTTCGTGAGCGGCGCATTGAACACCGAGAACGCATATGCCTGCCCGATGCACAGATGAACAGCCAGCGCGGCGGGCGGCACCATCCAGCGCGAGAATCCGGGCCGGGCGATGGTCGCCTCCTTGGAAAAGAAATTTGTCGGGCCGTGGGCGGCCCCTTGATTGATTGTGCTGTTCATTGTGGTCTCCGTGGCGCGTCATGCATGCACGTGCGCGCACATCGTTTACTTTGACGTGCCGTCCGGGGTCGCCGGACAGCAGCCCGCCGTGGTCATGCGCTCGGCGATACGGTCCGCATCGCGCGCTCGCAAGGCCATTTCGCGCCGCTCACATGCGATGGAACCACATATAGATGCGACGCTTTGCCACGGTTGGGCATGACCATAGACAACTGCGATGCCCTTTGCAATATGAACACTCGTGCCATAAGCGTTTGCCCGCAGCGTGTCTGTGGTTTGCGCCACGCTCCGCGCGCATTGCGGAGGCGATGACGTCCGCCGATGCCGCTGTACCGCATCGCTACAGAGCGGGGCAGGTGTTCTGAATGTGAACAGGTCCCATCGCCCTCGTACAAACCCTGACGATGTGCCGCGAAACCGCATGACGATGCGGCTCGCGCGGGCGTCGCATCGTGCCGCGCGCGATGGCATGGAACTCGCAAACAGAAGCGACCGGCGCCGGACATCGGCAGTGCCGGCCCGTTCACGTCGACATGCGAGGAGCACATAGAAATGAATCACGCGGAGATGCAGTTCCTGAGCACCGAATATCCGTACAAGAAGCAGTACGGCAACTTCATCGGTGGCAAGTGGGTGCCGCCGGCGGGCGGTGAGTATTTCGACAACATCTCGCCGATCACCGGCGAGCCGTTCACGTCGATTCCGCGTTCGCGCGAAGCCGACATCGAAGCCGCGCTCGACGCCGCGCACGCAGCGAAGACGTCGTGGGGCAGAACCTCCGTCACCGATCGCGCGAATCTGCTGCTGAAGCTCGCCGATCGCATGGAGCAGAAGCTGTCGCGTCTCGCGCTGGCCGAATCGATCGATAACGGCAAGCCGCTGCGCGAGACGATGGCCGCGGACATTCCGCTCGCGATCGATCACTTCCGCTATTTCGCGAGCGCCGCGCGTTCGCAGGAAGGCGGCATTTCGGAGATCGATCACGATACGGTCGCGTATCACTTCCACGAGCCGCTTGGCGTCGTCGGGCAAATCATTCCGTGGAATTTCCCGATCCTGATGGCCGTATGGAAGCTCGCGCCCGCGCTCGCGGCCGGCAACTGCGTCGTGCTGAAGCCGGCCGAGCAGACGCCCGCGTCGATTCTCGTGCTGCTCGAAATCATCGAAGACCTCTTGCCGCCGGGCGTGCTCAATGTCGTCAACGGCTTCGGTCTGGAAGCGGGCAAGCCCCTCGCATCGAACAAGCGCATCGCGAAGATCGCTTTCACCGGCGAGACCACGACGGGCCGACTCATCATGCAGTACGCGAGCCAGAACCTCATTCCGGTGACGCTGGAACTGGGCGGCAAGAGCCCGAACATCTTCTTCGAAGACGTGCTCAACGCCGACGACAGCTTCTTCGACAAGGCGCTCGAAGGCTTCACGATGTTCGCGCTGAATCAGGGCGAAGTGTGTACGTGCCCGTCGCGCGCGCTCGTGCAGGAATCGATTTACGAGCGCTTCATGGAACGTGCGCTCAAGCGCGTCGCGGCGATCGCGCAGGGCCATCCGCTCGATACGAAGACGATGATCGGCGCGCAGGCTTCGCAGGAGCAACTGGAGAAGATCCTGTCGTACATCGATCTCGGCAAGCAGGAAGGCGCGCAGTGCCTCTCCGGCGGCGAGCGCAACACCTTCGACGGCGAACTGAAGAACGGCTATTACGTCAAGCCGACGGTCTTCAAAGGCCACAACAAGATGCGTATCTTTCAGGAGGAAATCTTCGGGCCGGTGCTTTCGGTGACGACGTTCAAGACCGAGGAAGAAGCGCTCGAGATCGCGAACGACACGCTGTACGGTCTCGGCGCGGGCGTGTGGACGCGCGACGGCACGCGGGCGTATCGCTTCGGCCGCGCGATTCAGGCGGGACGCGTGTGGACCAACTGTTATCACGCCTATCCGGCGCACGCGGCGTTCGGCGGTTACAAGCAATCGGGCATCGGCCGTGAGAATCACAAGATGATGCTCGACCACTATCAGCAGACGAAGAACATGCTCGTCAGCTATAGCGACAAGCCGCTCGGCTTCTTCTAAAGCGTGTGAGGCCGCCGCTGCTTCCCGCGGCGGCCGATCAAACCGACGGTGACATCATGAGCGAACAGGAAGTGCAGCGCGTGACCGCGACGCCCGCCGCCATCGACTTGATCGAAAGGCTCAAGGCCGAGCATGGCGAGGTGCTGTTTCATCAATCCGGCGGATGCTGCGACGGCAGCGCGCCGATGTGCTTTCCAGTCAGCGAATTCATGGTCGGCGGCTCGGACGTGAAGCTCGGCGCGATCGGCGGCGTGCCGTTCTACATGACCGAATCGCAGTACGAGTACTGGCAGCATACGCAGCTCATCATCGATGCCGTGCCGGGCAATGGCGGCATGTTTTCGCTGGAACGCCCGAGCGGTTTGCGCTTTCTTACGCGCTCGCGTCTGTATAGCGACGAAGAGAACGCGTGGCTCGACAGGCATCCGGTCGAGCACGTGAGCTGAGCGTCATTTCCAGCGCGGCGCGCGCTTTTCGATGAAGGCTTGCGTGCCTTCGAGCGTGGCGTCGTCCATCATGTTGCAGGCCATCGTTTCCGATGCGAGCGCGTATGCCGCTTCGATGCCGGTTTCGAGTTGCCGATAGAACAAGCCCTTGCCCGCCGCGACCGCTTCGCGCGGCTTGGCGGCGATGGTCGCGGCGAGCGTGCGCACGGTATCGTCGAGTTCGCCAGGCGATGCGACGCGATTCACGAGGCCGCGTTCGCGCGCGGTGGCCGCATCGATGAACTCGCCGGTGACGAGCATTTCGAACGCGGCCTTGCGCGATACGTTGCGAGACAGCGCCACGCTCGGCGTCGCGCAAAAGAGCCCGAGATTCACGCCCGATACCGCGAAACGCGCTTCGCTCGATGCGACCGCGAGATCGCACATCGCGACGAGCTGACAACCCGCCGCCGTCGCGATGCCTTGCACGCGCGCGATAACGGGCTGCGGCATGCGCTGGATCGTCAGCATGATGCGCGAGCAGTGCGCGAAAAGCTCGCGATAATAATCGAGCGCGGGCTCCGCACGCATCTCTTTGAGATCGTGCCCGGCGCAAAACGCGCGGCCTTCTCCTGCGAGCACGACCACGCGCGCATCCGATTCGGCGATGTCCTTCAATGCGCGTTCGAGCGCTTCGAGCATCGATTCAGATAAGGCATTGAACGCATCGGGCCGATTCAGCGTGAGCCTGACGGCACCCTTGATGTCATACGCATCGCGTTCGATCAGAACGAGTTCGCTCATTGTCGTGGTCTCCATCAGACGTCGATCGCGGTGACGGACCCCGCGCGCTTGCGCAACTCGAACTTCTGGATCTTTCCCGTCGATGTCTTCGGCAGTTCGCAGAACTCGATCGCGCGCGGCACCTTGAAGCCGGCGAGATGCTTCTTGCAATGCGCGATCAACTCTTCCGCGCTCGCGTGCGCGCCGCTTTTCAATTCGACGAAAGCGCAGGGCGTCTCGCCCCAGCGCGTATCGGGCTTCGCGACGACCGCGACGGCAAGCACCGCCGGATGCCGGTACAGCACGTCCTCCACTTCGATGCTCGATATGTTCTCGCCGCCCGAGATGATGATGTCCTTGCTGCGATCCTTGATGCGTACATAGCCGTCCGGATACGCGACGGCGAGATCGCCGGTATGGAACCAGCCGCCGCGAAACGCTTCTTCGGTCGCGGCCGCGTTCTTCAGATAACCCTTCATCGCGATGTTGCCGCGGAACATGATCTCGCCGATGGTCTCGCCATCGGAAGGCACGAGTTCCATCGATATCGGATCGCGCACCGTGACCGCATCCTGCAAGTGATAGCGCACGCCTTGCCGCGCATTCAATCGCGCGCGCTCGCCGATATCGAGCGCGCTCCATTCGGCCTGCTGCGGGCAGACCGTGGCCGGGCCATAAACTTCCGTGAGCCCGTACACATGCGTCAGTTCGAAGCCCATGCGCTCCATGCCTTCGATCATCGCGGCGGGCGGCGCGGCGCCCGCGACCATCGCATGGACTTTCTGATCGAAGCCGGTCTTCATGTCGTCGGGCGCGTTGACGAGCAGGTTCTGCACGATCGGCGCGCCGCAATAATGCGTGACGCGTTCGCTGCGAATCAGATCGAAGATAGTCTTCGCATCGACGCGGCGCAGGCACACGTTCACGCCCGCGCGCGCGGCGACGGTCCACGGAAAGCACCAGCCGTTGCAATGGAACATGGGCAGCGTCCACAAGTACACGGCATGCTTCGGCATGTCCCATTCGAGGATATTGCTCACCGCATTCGTATACGCGCCGCGATGGTGATACACGACGCCCTTCGGATTGCCTGTCGTGCCCGACGTGTAATTCAGACAGATTGCGTTCCACTCGTCGGATGGCGGCGACCATTCGTATGCGGGATCGCCGCTCGCGAGCAGCGCTTCGTATTCGATTTCGCCGATGCGCTCGCCCGCGCCCGCGTACCGCGGATCGTCGACATCGATGACCAGCACGTCCTGCGGCACGTCTTTCAGCGCGCGGCGCATCACGTCCGAGAACTCGCGATCGACGAGCACCGCCTTCGCTTCGCCGTGCGTGAGCATGAACGCGAGCGTGGCGGCGTCGAGCCGCGTGTTGAGCGTGTTGAGCACGGCGCCCGTCATCGGCACGCCGAAGTGCGCTTCGACCATTTCGGGCGTGTTCGGCAGCATCGCGGCGACGGTATCGCCGAGGCCGATGCCGCGTGCCGCCAGCGCCGAAGCGAGCCGCCGCGTGCGCGCGTAGGTGTCGGCCCAGTTGCGCCGGACATCGCCGTGCACGATAGCGGGAAGCGTCGGATACACGGACGCCGCGCGCTCGATGAACATGAGTGGCGTCAGCGCCGCGTAGTTGGCGGCAGTTTTGGGAAGGCCATCGTCGTACATGCTGGCGGTCATGATTGTCTCCTCGGGCGCGAATCTATCGAATGGCGTCAGTGTCGCTCACGTTTCTTAGAAGATCGTTATCACGCGCGCAACTTACGTTAGCCTGACGCTCCGACTCATGGTTTGCCCTGATCAGCCGAGATCGTCGAGCTTGACTTCGAAGCCCCGCTTCACGCCCGGGCGCGCGAAAAGCGCCTCGTACCAGCGCTTGACGTTAGGGTAATCATCGAGCGAAACCTGATGACGTTCATGCCGCCACGCCCAGCCGAGAATCGCGAAATCCGCGACGGACATATCGCCCGCGACGCATTCCACTTGCGCGAGGCGCTTGTCGAGCACGCCGTACAGGCGGCGCGTTTCGTCGGAATAGCGCTTCAAACCATAACGCCGGTCGCTTTCCGCTTCGACCATGCGGAAGTGATGCACCTGTCCCGGCATCGGGCCGAAGCCGCCCATCTGCCACATCAGCCATTCGAGCACGGGCACGCGATCGCGCAAACTCGCGGGCAGAAACTTGCCCGTCTTCTCGCCGAGATAGAGCAGGATCGCGCCGGACTCGAACACGCTGATCGGCTGGCCGTCGGGTCCGTCCGGATCGACGATCGCCGGAATGCGATTGTTCGGGCTGATGCGCAGAAACTCAGGCGTATGCTGCTCGCCCTTCGTGATGTTCACCGTTTTCACGGTGTACGGCAGTTGCATTTCCTCCAGCGCGACGCTGATCTTGCGTCCGTTGGGCGTGTTCCAGGTATGCAGTTCGATGGTCATGGCAATCCGTCCCGTTCAGGTCAATGCAGGCGAGACGTGACGCGCGAAGCCCGGACGCTGCGTGATGCCCACATACCAGCGTTCGAGTTCGGGAAGCGCGGGGCGAACCAGCTCCGCGATGCCGAACCAGCGGCGCGCATACGCGGCGACGACGAGATCGGCGAGCGTGAACGTGTTGCCTTCGAGATAGTCGCGGCCCTTCAGATGCGCATCGATAACGCGCCAGAGCTTTTCCACCTCGCTCGCGGCGGCGGCGAGTTGCTGCGCATCGCGATCCGCGGCGCTCGTGCGGATATAGCCCCAGAAAACCGGACGTTCGGCGGGCTGCAGGGTCGAAAGCGTCCAGTCGAGCCAGCGGTCCGCGCTCGCGCGTACTTTCGGCTCGGCGGGATAGAGCGGGCTGGCGCCGCCGTATTGCATCGCGAGATAGCGAATGACCGAGTTCGACTCCCACAGCACGAAGTCGCCGTCGACGAGCGTGGGCACGCGGCCCATCGGGTTCATCGCGAGATAGTCGGGCTCGTTGTTGCGCCCGAATTGCAGGCCCGCGTCGATGCGCTCGTACGCGAGCCCCAGTTCATCGCAGCACCACAGCACTTTCTGCACATTGACCGAGTTGGCCCGGCCCCAGATCGTCAGCATTCGATGTCTTCCTCCATACTTGTCGAAGGATCCATCTTAAGCTGTGTTTCGCGTTTTGCCTCAGTCGATGTGCGCCGCGAAACCGGTCTTTCCGGCTGCGAGTTCGTCGCGCAGCGTGAGCTGAGGAATCGCGTAGTCGCCGTGATTCTGCTTGCGGAATGCAATGGGCGCATCGTCCCAGAGACGGTCGAGACGCCGGCCGAGGGCATCGTATGTGGCTTGCAGGCGCGCTTCATCCATGCGATGCGTTTCATAGAGAACGAACGGCGGCAGCACATCGAAGCCTGGATAAAAAAGCATGCCGTGCTGGATGTGAAAGAGAATATCGTCGATGGGTCCGTTGATGCCGCGCGGACTGTAATGCGATTCCCAACCGCCCGTCGTGACGACGATCATCGCGCGCTTGCCCGCCATCAGACCTTCGCCGTAGCGGTCGCCCCAGTGCGTGTCCGAATGCTCGCCGACGCCGTAGCCGAAGCCGTACGCATAGACGCGCTCGACCCAGCCCTTCATGATCGCGGGCATCGAGAACCACCACATCGGAAATTGCAGGATCAGCGCGTCGGCCCAGCGCAGCTTGTCCTGCTCCAGCTCGATGTCGCGGCTTTGCAGGCCGTTTTCGAACGCGTGCTTCGAATCGAGGCTCGCGTGAAACGGCGTATCGGCGTTGCGGTCGCGCACGTCGTTCGCATCGAGCGGCGCCTTCCAGTTCATTGCATACAGGTCGGAGACTTGCACGCTATGGCCGTTCGCGCGCAAACGCTCGACGGTGAAATCATTGATGGCGCCGTTCAGCGAGCGGCGTTCCGGATGGGCATACACGATCAGCACATTCATGAGGCTTTCTCCACTTCGTTTCTGGAATGGAGACCAGCTTAAGAGCCTCTCGGGTATATTGGAAATGAATATCTGAAATTGCAGGAATTGCCATGACTAATACCTTGAGAAGGCTCGATCTGAACTTGCTTCTCACGCTCGACGTTTTGCTTGCCGAACAGAACGTCACGCGTGCAGCCGAGCGCCTTCATTTTTCGCAACCTTCCGTGAGCGTGCATCTGTCGAAGCTGCGCGACATCTTCGGCGATCCTCTGCTGTTGCCCGGCCCGCGTGGCATGCGCCCGACAGCGCGAGCGGAAAGTCTGCGGGAGCCGTTGCGCGAAGCGCTGGCATCGCTCGAACGCGCGGTGTCGCCGGAAGCCGCGTTCGATCCCGCCATCGCCGACAACACATGGCGCATCGCCGCCACTGACTACAGCGAATCGACCGTGCTGCTGCCTGCGTTGAGCGGCTTGCGCGCCGCCGCGCCGCACACGCGGATCGCCGTGCTGGAGATGTTGCCGCCGCGTCTTGCGAAGCAGGCGGAGAACGGCGAGATCGATCTCGCGTTTCACATCACATCGCCCGAGATGGCCAATTTTCATCAGCAAGCGCTCTTCACGGAAAGCTATGTGCTCGTGGGACGCAAGGATCATCCGCGATTGAAGCGGCGTCCGACGCTCGCGCAGTTCTGCGCACTGGAGCATGTGATCGTGTCGCCCGATGGCGGCGGATTCTTCGGCCCGACGGATGACACGCTCGCAACGTTCGGCATGAAGCGGCACGTCGCGCTGTCGGTGCCGCACTTCCTCTTCGTGCGCTCCGTGCTCGCGACGACCGATCTGGTTTCGATGCAACCGGCGAGGCTCGCGAAGCGCTGGCCGGAGTTGCGCATCGTCGCGCCGCCCGTCGACGTGCCCGGCTACGAGATGTCGATGTACTGGCATGAACGCGTGCATCGCGATCCTGCGCATCGATGGCTGCGTGAGTTCATCGCGCAAGCTGTTTGAAAGAATGACGCTGCATTGATGATCTTTTCGCATGATCGTCTTTATCGTTATTACTGATTCAGTGCTCGAAAGGCGAGTGCTACTGTTTGTCGGCAAATCCTTAATTGCTGCATGTGTCATGTGTCTGGCTGGCGTCGCTCCATGATCGAATACACAGAGGAGACTGATGATGTCAAAGCGCAAGACGTGGCGGGGAATGAGTACCGTCATTGCAACGGGTACGGCGATGGCGGCCTTGAGTCTCACGGTCACGGCGCACGCGGCAGGGGAGCCGATCAAGATCGGCGTCATCAGCGAAGAGTCCGCGGTGGCGGGCGCTTCGATCAGCAAGGCCGCGCAACTCGCAGCGGAGGAGATCAACGCGAAGGGCGGTGTCGATGGCCGGCAAATCCAGATCATCGCGTATGACGATCACTCGTCGGCATCGGACGGCGTGCGTGCCTTTCAGCGCGCCGCGAGTCAGGACAAGGTAGTCGCGATCATCGGCAGCTACATCAGCGAAGTCGCGCTCGCGATGGAGCCATGGTCCGCGCGCCTGAAGATGCCTTTCATCACGCCGGGCGCGGCGAGCAACGAAATCTCGAAGCGCGTGCATGACGACTACGATCACTACAAGTACACCTTCCACGGCTGGATGACGTCTGCGTTCATCGCGCAATCGATCTGCGATTTCTCGCATGACGTGCTTGTCGGCGAGTTCAAGATGAAGACGACCGTCGTGATGAGCGAGGACGCCGCGTGGACCAAGCCGCTCGACGAGCGCTACCTCGAGTGCCTGCCGAAAGCGGGCCTCAAGGTGCTGGATCACATCCGCTTCAATCCGGACACGTCGGACTTCACGCCGATCTTCAACCAGATCGAAGCGAAGCATCCGGACACGATCACGACGGGCATCAGCCATGTCGGCGTGCAGCCGACCGTCCAGTGGCACGATCAGCAAGTGCCGATTCCGATGTCGGGGCAAAGCTCGCAAGCGACGACCACGAGCTTCTGGAAGGACACCAACGGCGCGACCGAAGGTGTGATCACCGCATCGGCGGCGGCGCCGGGCGTCGCGTTGACGCCGAAGACCGTGCCCTTCGTCGAGTCGTATCAGAAGCACTTTGCCGGCGTATCGCCCGCGTATGACGGCTTCACGAGCTATGACCTCGTGTACATCATCGCGGATGCGATTCATCGCAATCAAGGCTCGACCGATCCCGACAAGATGGTCGATGCGCTCGAAAAGACCGACTATGTCGGCACCATCGGACGCTGGCAGTTCTACGGCAAGAACGATCAGTTCACGCACGCGTTGAAGTACGGCGAAGGCTATATCACCGGCATCAACCTGCAATGGCAGAACGGCAAGCAAGTGGCGATATGGCCGAAGTCGGTGGCGAACGCAAAGGTCAAGTTTCCGGCCTTCGTGAAGGTGCAGGCAGCCGCGAACTAAGCGCGTTTGCGTCGTCGCGACGCGCGTGCGCTGCCGATAGCGCGCGCCTTGCGGCGCATGTCGCGGGGACCGGTTCCACGTTGGCATCGACATGGAAGACATAAAGGGCCGCTATGTTGCCACTGCAAATACTCATCGATGGCTTCGCGATCAGCTCGCTCTACGCGCTCGGCGCGATCGGCTTCACGCTGATATTCGGCGTATCCGGCGTGCTCAATCTCGCGCATGGCGGCGTGATGCTGGTATCCGCGCTGCTCGGCTGGGCGCTCGCGGGCGAAGCCGGATTGGGCACCTTTCTCGGCACGCCGCTCGGCGTGGTCTGCGGGATGATTGCCGCATACGTCACCTATTTCATGGTGGTGCGGCCCATTCAACGCTCGACTGCGATCCCGCGTGAAGAGAAAGAGATCTTCGTGCTCACGGGCACGCTGCTCTGGGGCATCATGATCCAGCAGGGCATGGCGTATCTCTTCTCCGATAACCCCATCACGATGCGTCCGCTGATTCCCGGCGTCGCGAGCGTCGCGGGCGTGCGCGTGCCCTATAACGAAATCATGATCGCGGTCGTGTGCTGGGTCGTGATCGGATTGCTGTGGCTCTTCGTGAATCGCACGAAGGCGGGCAAGGCGCTGCTCGCGGCGTCGATGAATCCGCGCGGTCTCACGCTGCTCGGCTTCGAGCTGTCGAATATCTATCTGCTCGCGTGGACCATCTACGGTGTGCTCGCGGGCATCGCGGGCGTGCTGCTCGCATCGTTCCTTGGCGTGAGCACGAACAACACCGGACAGCTCACGGCGAGCGCGTTTTCCATCGTCGTGCTCGGCGGCCTGGGCAGCGTGTCGGGCTCGTTGATGGCCGCGTATGTCGTGGGTTATCTGGAGACCGTCACGGCGTACCTCATCTCGCCGACGCTGCGGCCATTGCCCGCGCTGCTGCTGCTCGTGCTCGTCGTATATGTGCGGCCGCAAGGCTTTCTCGGACGGCGCTAATCATGAAAGACATCGTTCGTTCGCGCTTGATCTGGGCTGCGGTCCTGCTCGCGATCGTCGCCGCGACGCTGCCGTGGTGGCTCACCGGCTATATCCTCGGCGTGCTGACGGTCGCGTATTACTTCGGCGTCTTCGCGATGTCGTGGGACTTGCTCTTCGGCTTCGCGGGCGAAGTCAATTTCGGACCGACGTTCCTGATCGGGCTCGGAGCGTATTCCGCCGCGATACTGAACGCGCACGCCGCCGCGCCGATACCGGTATGCGTGATGGCCGGCGGCCTCGTCGCGCTCGTCGGCGGCCTGCTGCTCGCCGTGCCCGCATTGCGATTGCGCGGACCGTACTTCGGTCTCGTCACGCTCGTCGCGGTGTTGCTGCTGCAGAACGCGATCGTGATCTTCGCGGGCGTCACCGGCGGCGAGATCGGCATGATGGTGCCCGACGTGATGTCCGTCGATGCGAGCCACAACTACTGGATCGCGCTCGCGTTCCTCATCGTCTGCGCGATCATTCTGTTCGGCTTGTCGCGCTCGGCCATCGGTCTCATTCTGCAGGCGAGCGGGCAGGATACCGTCGGCGCGCAGGCGCTCGGCTTCAACGTCGTGAAGCACAAGCTCGCGGCGTTCTGCATCAGCGCGGTGTTCTCAGGCGTCGCGGGCGCGATGCTCGTGTTCTATCAGGGCACGGCGTCGGTGAGCACGGTGGTCGATATCGGCATCGGCGTGCAGATCATCATCGCGGCTGTGCTCGGCGGCCGGCGCACGATACTCGGCGCGGTGCTCGGCTCGATCTTTCTCATCGTCGCGGGCGAATTCCTGCGTCCGCTCGGGCAGATCAATACGTTCGTGGTCGCGGCTGTCGCGCTCGCGGTCATCCTGTTCTTTCCCGATGGATTGCTCGGCAACATCCTGCGTGTGAGGGAGCGCGAATGAGCGATACACCTTTGCTTTCGGTGCGCGGCCTCACGAAGCGCTTCGGCGGTCTCGTCGCGGTGAAGGACATCGGCTTCGATATCGAGCCCGGCGAGATACTCGGCCTCATCGGTCCGAACGGTTCCGGCAAGTCGACGGTGATGAAGCTCATCATGGGCATCGAGCGGCCCAACGCGGGATCGATCAAGGTCGATGGCGTCGAGATGGCCGGATGGCTGCCGCATCGAATCGCGCGCGCGGGCGTGGGCATCGTGTTCCAGCATTCGCGGCCGCTGCATCGGCAGACAGTGCTCGAACACATCAAGCTCGCGCTATTGCCCGATTCGCTCGTGAAGCTCGCCGCCGATCCGCATGTGAATCGCCGCGCACGCGAGATCGCGGAGCGCGTCGGACTCGGCAAGGTGATGCATCGTCATCCGGCGACGCTGCCCTTCGCCGATCTGCGTCGCATGGAGATGGCGAAGGCGATCGCGCGCGATCCGCGTGTCGTGCTCGTCGACGAGCCTTTCGCGGGTCTCACCGCTGCCGAATCGGAAGCGTTCTCCGAACTGATTCGCGGCTTTCGCGCGGAAGGGCGCGCGGTGCTGCTCGTCGATCACAACGTGAAGAGTCTCGCGGCGCTCGCGGATCGCGTGCTTGCGATGTATCTCGGCGAGTACGTCGCGGAAGGCACCGCCGAAGAAGTGATGCAGAATGAGACCGTGCGGCGCGTCTATCTCGGCGGCAAGATCGAGGCACGCGAGCGTGGCGCGGAAGTCGTGAGCAACAAGCCGTCGATTCTTCAGGTCGAGAGCGTCGGCGTGTTGTACGGCAAGGCGCGCGCGCTCGATAGCGTGGACATGCATGTGCGCGAAGGCGAATTCGTGTCGGTCGTCGGATTGAACGGCGCGGGCAAGACGACGCTCTTCAATGCGATTTCCGGACTCGTGGCGTATCACGGAACCATTCGCTACGGCTCGCGCGATTTGAAAGGCATGAGCGGCGCGGCGATCGCGCGTGGCGGCATCGTGCAGTGCCCGGAGACGCGCGAGCTGTTCGGCGACATGACCGTGCGCGAGAATCTCGATCTCGGCGGCTATCATCTTTCCGACAAGATGCGCGCCGATCAGCTCAAGTGGCTCTTCGAACTCTTTCCGATACTCGAATCGCGTCAGGCGCAGACCGCGCGCACGTTATCGGGCGGCGAGCAGCAGATGCTCGCGATCGCGCGCGCGCTGATGATGCAGCCGAAGCTCCTCATCCTCGATGAGCCGACGCTCGGCCTCGCGCCGGTGATTCTCGAGCAACTGTCGAAGGCGATGGAACGGCTGCAGAAGACCACGCCGATCACCGTGCTGCTGGGCGAGCAGAACGTGACGTTCGCGTTGCCCCATGCGGACCGCGTGTATGTGCTCGAACATGCGCGCATCGTGTGGGAGGGCAGTCCGTCGCGCTTCGAGAAGGAGATGGGACGAGGCTTTCTCGAAGCGGTGCGGTCGGAGGCAGCGCAAATTGCGCAGGCGAAAGTTTGAAGCGTAGCGCGCGCAACTAAACACGCGCGCCTTGTTGCCTAAAACGCCACACGTATTGCACCGAATGGGCATCGCGTCATTTGATGTGTTAAAAAACCGCGAGCTTTCGATGCGTCGCGCCAAGCTGCTTCAGCCAAGACAGTTATCTGAAAGGCGACGCGTCGAAGCCATGAAAAACGGCTAACGAATACGCGCTCCCAATACATCATGAAGACATTCACATCGCGTGCCATCGCGGGCATCGGCGCGTCGGTCGTCGCGCTCGCGTGTCAATCCGCATTCGCGCAAAGCTCGGTCACGCTGTACGGCGTCGCCGATGTCAGCGTGCGTTACCTCACGAACGCCAACGCCAACAACGACGGCAAGCTGTTCATGACGAACGGCGCCATTACCAATAGCCGCATCGGCTTCAAAGGCGTCGAAGATCTCGGTGGCGGCCTGAAAGCGATCTTCCAGCTGGAAAGCGGCGTGGAACTGGAAAACGGCCAATACTCCGACAGCGCTCGCGCATTCAATCGCGCGGCTTTCGTCGGCCTGTCGAATCCATATGGCACGCTGACGCTCGGCCGTCAGAAGACGCCGCTCTTCGACATGCTCGGTGACGTCTACGATCCGCTCACGGTCGGCAATTACTTCGAGAACGCATGGTTGCCGGTTGCGTTGGGCGCGGGTCTCTATGCGGATAACGCCGTCAAGTACAACGGCACGTTCGCGGGCCTCACGATCGGCGCGATGTACTCGTTCGGCACGAACTATACGTCGACGGGCGCGGGCGGCTTCTCGGGCCAGGTTCCGGGTCATATGGGCGCGGGCAACATGTACGGCTTCACGGCGTCGTATGCGATGGGCCCGCTGTCCATCGGCGGCGGCTATCAGCAGAACAGCGACAACGCCGCGAACAAGCAGAAGATCTGGAACGCGAACGCGGTCTATGCGATCGGCGCGGCGAAGCTCTATGTCGGCTATCTGCATTCGACCGATGACACCGGCTTCGTCGACAGCATCCTGCAACAGCGTGGCCTCGTATCGGGCACGGATATTCTGAAAGGCTCGGGCCGTCGCGACGATGGCCCGTTCGCGGGCGTCACCTATCAGGTCACGCCGGCGCTGTTGCTCACGGGCGCGTTCTACTACGACCACATGAAGAACGCGGCCATCGGCGGCGGCGCGACGGGCAGCGGCAATCGCTATACGGGTGTCGCGCTGGCGGAGTACGCGCTGTCGAAGCGCACGGAAGTCTACGGCACCGTGGACTTCAACAAGGTGACGGGCGCGGCGGATGTCGAACTGCCGGGCCGCTCGAATCAGACCGGCGTGTCGATCGGCTTGCGCAACATCTTCTGATGACGCTTCAGCGCACGCGCAATGTATAGCGCGTGCGCTGACGATACACGTCGCCGGGCCGCAAGACAGCGCGCTCGCTGTCTTGCATGTTGATCTCGTTGGGAAAGCCGCCCGCTTCCAGGCACAGTCCCGCCTGCTTGCGATAACGCGAACCGCCGCGCGCGGGCACATCTTCCAGATAATTCCCCGAGTAGAACTGCAAGCCGCGCGCATCGGTCGACACGCTCAGTTCGCGTCCGCTCGATGGATCGAACAGCACGGCGACCGTGCGCGGTTCGTTCGCTTGGTCGCTCAACACGTAGCAATGATCGAAGCCGCCCGCGATCGCGAGTTGCGGATGAACCGCATCGAGACGCGTACCGATCGATGCAGGCGCGCGCAAATCGAACGCGCTGTCCCCGACGCTTTCGCGCGCGATTGGAATCGAGGTCGCATCGATTGCGAAGTACGTATCCGATGCAATCGATATCTCGTGGTCGCGAATGCTCGCGCCGTCGTTCAAATTGAAGTACGCGTGATTGGTCAGGTTGATGGGCGTCGGCGCATCGGTGCGAGCTTCGTAATCGATCGATAACGTGCCGTCGTCATCGAGCGCATAGCGCACGGTCACATCCACATTGCCGGGAAAGCCAGAAGCGCCCGCAGGCGATTGCAGCGTCATGACGAGCGCGCCGTTCGCCGCCTGCACACGCCACATCTGCCGATGAAACCCCGCCGAGCCGCCATGCAGAAGATTCGCGCCTTCGTTGCGCTCCGCCTGATGCGCGATGCCATCGAGCACGAAGCGCGCATCGCGGATGCGATTCGCCCAGCGCCCGATGATCGCGCCCATGAACGCGCTGCCGTTGCGGTAATCGTCGGGCATGTCGTGACCGAGCAGGACATTGGCGAGATGTCCATCGCGATCGGGCGCGAGCCATGAAACGAGCGTCGCGCCGAGGTCGCTGATATCGACAGACATGCCCGATGCATTGCGCAACGTGTAGCGATTCGCGTCACCCCAGGGGCGAACGTCGATGGAAGAAGAGGTCGTCATGCGCGAGATCATCTCATGGCCGCGCCGCGACTTCATCGAGATGCAGCAGTAAGTCCGCTGGATCTTCATACACGCGCAACGCGCCGGAGCGCTCGAGTTCATCGCTGCCATAACCGCCCGATAGCAAGCCGACGCCGAGCGAGCGGCAACGGCGCGCGGCCAGCATGTCCCAGATGCTGTCGCCGACGACGACCGTATGCTCGATCGGCACGTTCAGACGCTCGGCGGCGGCGAGGAACAGATCCGGATCGGGCTTTGCGTACTTCACCATGTCGCGCGTAACGACCACTTGCTTCGACGGATCGACGCCCAATGCCTCGAGATTGACCTGCGCGGTTTCCATGCGCCCGCTCGTCGCGATGGCCCAGCGCGTGCCGGCGTTCGTCAACGCTTGCAGCAATTCGCGCGCGCCGGGCAGCGGACACACCTGCGCGCGCAGCCGCTTGTACGCCTCCGCATGCAACTGCCGCAGCCGCTCGACGCGATCCGCGCTGATCTCGCCGTGCGTCTCGCGCAGTAACTGATTGGTGAAGAGTCCGCCGCTCATGCCGATCTTGCGGTGAATGCGCCACACCGACAACTCGATGCCCTCGGCGTCGAGCGCTTCTTTCCACGCGAGCACATGTTGATAGACGCTGTCGACGAGCGTGCCGTCGAGGTCGAATAGAAATGATGTTTCGATGCGCATGGTCTGCTCCCTTTGATCGAGTTCGGGCGTGTCGTATCGCTTCATCATACGCACGATCGGGCGAACAGGCTGCTCCAGGTGCGATAATGGATGTTTGCGCCGCGAGCCGGTTATATCGCGGAATCGCCGCATGAAGTCCCTGAATTTTGCATCAATTACGCATCACGGAGCCTATCTTGACCCGCATCGACAATCCCTCCCGCGATCAGGAGGCAGGCGTGGCCGACTCCACGCAAGACACGACCCGCATCGACGATACGCGCATCGGCGCGGTGCGTCCGCTGATCTCGCCCGCGTTGCTGCTCGATGAACTGCCGGTCACGCCCGGCGTGCAGACCCTCGTCGAGGAAAGCCGCGCGGCCATTGCGAATATTCTGCATGGCCGCGATGACAGGCTCGTCGTCGTCATCGGTCCGTGTTCCATCCACGATCACGATCAGGCGATGGAATACGCAGAGCGTCTGAAGAAAGTGGCGTACGAACTGCGTAACGATCTCTTCATCGTGATGCGCGTGTACTTCGAAAAGCCGCGCACGACGGTAGGCTGGAAGGGCTATATCAACGATCCGCGTCTCGATGGCAGCTTCCGCATCAACGAAGGACTGCGCCGCGCGCGCGAACTGCTTCTCGACATCAGCGGCCTCGGTCTGCCCACCGCGACCGAGTTCCTCGATCTGCTCAGCCCGCAATACATCGCCGATCTCATCGCGTGGGGCGCGATCGGCGCGCGCACGACGGAGAGCCAGAGTCATCGTCAGCTTGCGTCGGGGCTTTCTTGTCCAATCGGCTTCAAGAACGGCACCGATGGCGGCGTGCAGGTTGCTGCCGACGCAATCGTCGCGGCGCGCGCGAGCCACGCGTTCATGGGCATGACAAAGATGGGCATGGCGGCGATCTTCGAGACGCGCGGAAACGACGACTGCCACGTCATTCTGCGCGGCGGCAAGAAGGGGCCGAACTACGACGCCGAAAGCGTCGCGGCGGCGTGCGGCGCGCTCGCCAAGCTCGGCCAGCGCGAACAGGTGATGATCGATTGCTCGCACGCCAACTCGAACAAGTCGCATCTGCGTCAGGTCGATGTCGCGCAGGACATCGCGCGGCAACTGGAGGCGGGCGAACGGCGCATTACCGGCGTGATGATCGAGAGTCATCTGGAAGAGGGCCGTCAGGATCAGAAGCCGGGCGTGCCGCTCAAGCACGGCGTATCGATCACCGATGCATGCCTTGGCTGGACGCAAAGCGAACCTGTGCTCGAACTGCTCGCTCAAGCAGTGAGAAAACGCCGCGCGGGCTGATGACAAGAAGCGTGGGCGCGGCAAGGGAAGCGTTTCCGTTCGCCGCATTCACGGCGACGACGGGCGATGCATCGAAGTTCGATGATCGCGTGATGTGACAAGCCCCTACCGCGCCACCGCCGCATTCAGCGCATTGAGCAACGCCAGCGGATCGAATGGCTTCTTCAACTGAATCGACTTCGGCAATGCGCGACGCTCGTCCTCGCTGAGCGCGAGGTCGTAGCCCGTCACGAACACGACGCCCAGTCCCGGCGTTTTGCGGCACGCCGCGATAGCCAGTTCCACGCCGGACTGCCCGGCAAGATCCACATCCGTCAGCAGCAATTCGAAGCGATGCTCGCGCATGAGCGCCAGCGCTTCATCGACGCTGCCCGCTTCCGTCAGATCCAGCCCGAAGGTGCGCAGCAATTCGGCGGTGCTATCGCGCACGAGTTCGTTGTCTTCGACGAACAGCACGCGCATTCGCGAGAGCGCATCGTTTTGCGCGACGCTCGGCACGCTGACATCGGCGCTGGCAGGCGCGCCCGCCGATGCCCTCATGCGTTGTCCCAGCACCTGCCGCACCTTGCGCGCCAAAGCCTCATGCGTATAAGGCTTGCTCAGCAGATCGATGCCTTCGTCGAGCCGCCCCGCATGCACGATCGCGTTGTCCGTATAGCCCGACGTGAACAGCACCGCGATACCCGGCACGCGTTCACGCGCCTTGCGCGCCATTTCGTTGCTGCGCAGCGGGCCGGGCATCACGACATCGGTGAAGAGCAGATCGACGGGCACGCCGCTTTCGACGATCGCCAGCGCGCTCTGCGCGTCCTTTGCCCGCAATACGCGATAGCCGAGATCCGCGAGCATCTCGACGACGGTCGCGCGCACTTCCTCATCGTCCTCGACGACGAGAATGGTCTCGCTGCCGCCCTTGGCCGGACCGGCATCGATGGTCGTTTCGATACCCTCTTCCTCGCGCGCGCGCGGCAGATAGATACGCACCGTCGTACCGTGCCCTTGCTCGCTGTACACCTTCACGTGGCCGCCGGACTGCTTGACGAAGCCGTACACCATCGAAAGGCCGAGGCCCGTGCCTTGTCCTTCGCGCTTGGTCGTGAAGAACGGTTCGAACGCGCGTTCCTGCACTTCGGGCGACATGCCCGAACCGGTGTCGGTCACGGCGACCATCACGTACTGGCCGGGCGCGACGTCGGCGTTGCGCATCGCGTAGGTTTCGTCGAGCGATGCATTGCCGGCTTCGATCGTGAGCTTGCCGTGACCGTTCATCGCGTCGCGTGCGTTGATCGCGAGATTGAGCAGCGCGTTCTCGACCTGGAATGGATCGACGAGCGTATTCCACAATCCGCCCGACACGATGGTTTCGATCTCGATGCCATCGCCGAGCGCACGGCGGAACATGTCGTCGAGGCCGCGCACGAAGCGGCCCAGATTCACGACCTTCGGCGCGAGCGGCTGGCGTCGGCCGAACGCGAGCAATTGCGACGCGAGATTCGCGCCGCGCGCGACGCCCGCGAGCGCGCTTCGCACGCGCTGCTCGGGCTTGTCCTGTCCGGCGACGTCTTTCGCGAGCAATTGCAGATTGCCGCCGATCACCTGCAGCAGATTGTTGAAGTCGTGCGCGACGCCGCCCGTCAGCTTGCCGATGGCTTCCATCTTTTGCGCCATGCGCAGCGCTTCTTCGGCGTGGCGCAGCGCGTCGGCGGTTTCGCGGTCGGATGTGACGTCGCGGCCCACGCCATGAATGCGCCGCGTGGCCGGATCGAGCGATACGGTCCACGCGATCCAGCGCCAGCGGCCGTCCGAACGGTTCATCCGGCATTCGTAGCGCACCGGCAAGCCGTTCGCGCGCAGCTTGCCGAGTTCCTCGGCGGCGGCGGGCGCGTCGTCGGGATGAAGGAGGTCCATCACCGTGTGCGAATGCAGGCGCTGCGAGTCGAAGCCGAGCACCGTCGTCCATGAAGGACTCACGCGCAGCAGCGCGCCCTCGAAGCTCGCGACGAAGAACAGATCTTCGCTCAACTCCCACAAACGATCGCGATCCGCGACGGCATCCGCGACGCGGCGCTCCAGCGTTTCGTTCAGATCGCGCAGCGCGTCCTGCGCCTTCGTGCGCTGGGCGATCTCGTCCTGCGCGGCCTGAAAGAGCCGTGCATTGTCGATGGCGATCGCCGCTTGCGACGCGATGCCCGTCAGAATGCGCTCCGAGCGCTCCGTGAAGACGCCCGGCTCGGGATGCCCGAAGAACAGCCCGCCGAGCACTTCGCCCGTGCGCGAGAGGACCGGCGCGGCGAGATAGCTGCACACGGCGAGATGGCCCTTCGGCATGCCGTGATGCGGCGCGTTGTGTCCATAGCGCGGATCTTTCGTGATGTCGTCCGAGCGCACGATGCCTTCGCCCGCGAACGTCGGACCGAATACGGCCGTGTTGCGCGGCATCGGAAATTTGGCGAACGTATCCTTCGGCACGCCCGACAGGGTGTAGAGCGTGTAGCTGCCGCCCTTGTCGTCGAGCACGTTGTAGAAGAACGAGCCGAAGGCGGCGCCGGTCAGCTCCGTCGCGGCATCGACGACGACCTGCACCGCGCGGCTCAGATCGAGTTCGCCCGCGACCGCCGTGCCGACGCGATTGAGAATCTCCAGCGTGCGCGATTCGTCGCGCAGCTTCTGTTCGGTCGCGCGACGCAGCCGCGCGAGCCGCAGATTGCTCGCCACGCGCGCGAGCAGTTCGCGTGCGGAAAAGGGCTTGGTCAGATAGTCGTCCGCGCCCGCTTCGAGGCCGTCGACGCGCGCTTCCTCGCCCGCGCGCGCCGAGAGCAGCACGACAGGCGTTTCGCGCAGCGCTTCGTCTTCGCGCAGCGCGCGCACGAGCGCGAAGCCGTCGAGGCGCGGCATCATCACGTCGGAGACGATGACTTCCGGTCGCACGTCGCGCGCGATCGCGAGCGCGGCTTCGCCGTCGGCGGCGACGTTCACGTCGTGGCCCGCCGCGATCAGCATGCGGCGCATGTAGTCGCGCAGATCGGCGTTGTCGTCGACGATCAGCACGCGGCCCGGCAACGCATTGGCGAGCGCCGGGTCGTCGGCCGCGTCCGCGCCGAGCGGCGCGTCTTCCTCGCTTTCGACGACCGGCGGCTCTCCGTCCGGCATCCAGCGCATGGCGGCATCGACATACGAGCGCGCGCGGATGCTCGCTTCGGCATGGGGCGCGGCTTGCGCATCGAACGCCGATTCGCGCGACGAGGGCAGCGTGACGGTGAAGCACGCGCCTTCGCCGAGCGTGCTTTGCACGCGGATCATGCCGCCGTGCAGCTTGACGAGCTCGTGCACCATCGCAAGGCCGATGCCGCTGCCTTCCACCGAGCGGCCCGCCGCGCCCGTCACGCGATGGAAGCGCTCGAACACGCGCGTGAGCTCGTCTTCGGGAATGCCGATGCCGGTATCGCGCACGCTCATTTCGATGCTGCGATCGGCGTTCGCGTGCAGCGAGATGCGGATGGCGCCATCGAACGTGAACTTGAACGCGTTCGACAGCAGGTTCATCACGATCTTTTCCCACATGTCGCGGTCGATGTCCGCGATCACCGGCGCCTGCGCGATATCGATCTGGAGGCGCAGGCCGGCCGTTTCGATCGCCGAGCGAAACAGCGACGCGAGCTCGGCGGTGAATACGGCGATATCGGTCGGCTGACGATGCATCTCGATGCGCCCGGCCTCGATGCGCGAGAAATCCAGCAGCGCGTTGACGAGCTTCAGGAGTCGCAGGCCATTGCGATGCATGATCTCGACGAGCCGCAAATCCTCGCGGCCTACGCGTCCGGGACTGGCCAGCAGTTCTTCGAGCGGGCCGAGCATCAGCGTGAGCGGTGTCCTGAACTCGTGGCTGATGTTGGAGAAGAACGTGGTTTTCGCGCGGTCGATTTCGGAGAGCGCTTCGGCGCGGCGGCGCTCTTCCTCGTACGCGTGCGCATAGCCGATCGCCGCGCCGATCTGGCCCGCGACCAGATTCATGAACGCGCGATAGGCGTCGTCGAAAAGCCGGTAGGGGTTCAACGCCGCGATCAGCACGCCCGCGCGGCCCGTCTCGCCCGAAGGCGCGATGGGCGCGAGCACCGCGCTCGAAGGCGCGACGTTCCACGCGCCGGTCGGCAACGGCGCATCGACGAGGCGTTCGAGGTTCGTCACCACGCGCGGCTGGCCGTCGCGCAGCACGCTTTGAAACGGCCACAGCTCCGCGTGCGACGCATGCAGCGTTGCGGGCGCGGCCGCATGGCCCGGCGCGATGCCGCACGCGCCGGCGAGCGTCGCCATGTCGCCGCCCGGCTCGGCGATGTAGAGCAGCGCGAAGGGCATGTCGCGCGATGCGCCTGCGAGCGCGTTCATCGACAGTTCGCATGCCTCGCGCCACGAGCGCGCATCCGCCGCCGATGCGGCCAGCTCGCGCAGCACGTTAAGTTGACGTTCGCCGAGGACGCGCTGCGTGTCGTCGCTGTTCGCGCAGATGATGCCGCCCGCGCCGCCGCGGTCATCGGGAATCGGGCTATAGGAGAACGTGTAATACGTTTCCTCGGGAAAGCCGTTGCGCTCCATGATGAGGAGCTTCTGTTCGACGAATGTCCCTTCGATGCCCGCGAGCGCCGTGTCGAGCAGCGGGCCGATATCGTTCCAGATTTCGCGCCACACGACCGAGGTCGGCTGGCCGAGCGCATGCGGATGCTTGCCGCCGATGATCGACTTGTACGCGTCGTTGTAGAAGAAAAGCAGGTCCGACCCCCAGCCGACCCAGATCGGCTGGCGCGACGTCAGCATGATGCGGATGGCCGTCTTGAGACTTTGCGGCCAGTTTTCGGGCGAGCCGAGCGCGGTCTGCGTCCAGTCGAAACCGCGGATGAGCGCGCCCATTTCGCCGCCGCCCAGGAGGAAGCTCGGGTCGAGCCCGTTCATCCTCGTATCCGCGATCAGGTTTTCGGCTTTCATCGACGCTTGATCTCCTCGCCCGGCCTCTCGATGGGGCGATGCAGGTTTGTCAGGGACGCTGCCCGTCGTAGGGTTCGAATCGTTCATGTGCGCTTCCGGACGCGGGTGCGAACGATACCGGATTCTCGCACGGAAAACCCATTTTCTTGCAATGGCCGCACGCGCGTCAGCCCCGTCCTGCAAGGCGTTCGGGACAGTGCGGCACGGGATTTGCTAGACGTGTCGCTCAAATCGATAACGTGCGCGTGACCGTCAGGCGCCAGCATCACATCAAGCGAAACCATGTCCAGACCGATGCCTAAAGCCCCCTCGACATCAGGCGCAGGCGCGCACGAAGACTTCGATATCTACGCGTCGTATGTGGTGAATGCGACGGGCCTGCACATCGGCACGTTGAAGGTCGTGAGAAAGCGCGACAAGCGCGTGCTCTATCCGTTCGATGGCTGCGAGACCATCGGCCCGTTCGAATCGAGCGAGGACGCGCGGCGGGCGGCCGAAGCGCTCGGCCACCGCATCGTCGCCGCGGATCTCGCCAATCCCGAGCCATGATCCGCGCTCGCGCATTGTCCTATGACATGCGCTTTCGACGCAGGCGGAACGTCTCATCCCCGTGAGCGCGTCGAGGCTGCGAGCCGCGCGGTAAGAAGCCCCGGCGATTCCATAGACGATCGGCAAGAATGGCCCGCGCGCTCGGGAAAACCCCAGCGCCGTCATCGTCCTAGGACATGCCAGGCAAGCGGCATGCGTCTGTATCTTGATCTCAAGGCGGTGCATGGCGCGCGAACTCGAGCGCAGCACCGGGTCCATGACGCATCCGGAAGACGACTATGAGTGACGTGCAACCATCCACGAGGCAGGGTCAACACGCGGCGCCCGATGAGACGCCCTCGCGCGCGCCGATTCGACGCGCCATGGCCGCCTCGGCAATAGGCAATGCGACCGAGTGGTTCGACTACGGCATCTACAGCTACGGCCTGACCTACATTTCGGCCGCGCTCTTTCCCGGCAGTACCGCGCAAGCCACGCTCTTCGCCCTCGCCACGTTCGCGATTTCGTTTCTCGTGCGTCCGCTCGGCGGCCTCTTCTGGGGACCGCTCGGCGATCGTCTCGGCCGCAAGCATGTGCTCGCGCTGACCATCATCATCATGTCGATGGCGACGCTGCTCGTCGGCTTGCTGCCTTCATATGGAAGCATCGGCATATGGGCGCCCGTGGCGCTCGTCGCGTTGCGCATGATCCAGGGCTTCTCGACGGGCGGCGAGTATGGTGGCGCGGCCACGTTCATGGCCGAATACGCGCCCGATCACAAGCGCGGCTTTTGCGGCAGCTTTCTCGAATTCGGCACGCTCGCGGGCTTTTCGCTCGGCGCGTTCCTGATGCTCGGCTGCTCGGTGCTGCTCGGCAACGACGCGATGCACGCGTGGGGATGGCGCCTGCCGTTTCTCGTCGCGGCGCCGCTCGGTCTCATCGGACTGTATCTGCGCTCGAAGATGGAGGACACGCCGGTGTTTCGCGAATGCGCCGAAGCGGCGGAGCGAGAGCATCAGACGGGTGTGTCGTTGGGCGAACTGTTCGCGAGCTACTGGAAGCCGCTCTTGCAGCTCGGCGGGCTCGTCGTGGCGCTCAACGTCGTGAACTACGTGCTGCTCGCCTATATGCCGACGTTCATGAAGAAGGAGCTCGGCATGAGCGACAACCTCTCGCTGCTGCTGCCGCTCATCGGCATGCTGTCGATGATGGTGCTGCTGCCGTTCGCGGGCGCGCTGTCGGATCGTATCGGACGCAAGAAGGTGTGGTGGCTTTCGCTCGTCGGCATCTTCGTCGCGGCCGTGCCGATGTTCTCGCTGATGACCCATGGCATTGCCGGCGCGCTGATCGGGCTTGCGGTGCTGGGGCTGCTGTATGTGCCGCAACTCGCGAGCATCTCCGCGATGTTTCCGGCGATGTTCCCGACGCAGGCGCGGTATGCGGGGATGGCGATCGCCTATAACGTGTCGACGTCGATCTTCGGCGGCACCGCGCCGATGGTCACCGATTGGCTGATCGGACGCACAGGCAGCACGCTGGTGCCGGCGTATTACATGATGGGGGCTTGTGCGGTTGGCGCGGTTGCGTTGGTGTTCGTTACCGAGACGGTCGGGTGTTCGCTGCGCGGGCGGGGGATTCCTGGGGCCGGGACTGGTGCTGGTGCCGGGACGCAGCGGGACGATATGGCGCATGACGTGTTGCCCGAGCATCGGCATGCTTGATGTTTTTTTTCGCCGGATCCCGTTTTCGCGTTGGACCATTAGCGCAGGGGCAACGCTAATAAACCGAAAGCAAAACGGGATCCGGCGAAATCCACCGTAGAGAAAGCAAACCTCAGTGCGCCACTTTCACCTTATCGTTCCCACTCAAAACCCGCGCCTGCAGCAAGATCACGAGCAGTAGAAACGCACCGCGAATCACCGACTGCCAGTAGGCGGAAAGCGAAATGAACCCGAGCCCGTTCTCGAAGTTGAGCAGATTGAACACGAGCCCGAGCAACGCGACGCCCGCGACGGTCATCGCGATGGACCCATCGCCGCCGGTCAGCCGCGTGCCACCGAGCACGACCGCGGAAATCGCGAACAACTCCCATCCGACGCCTTCATTCGGCTGTCCCGCGCCGAACTGCGCGGCCAGAATCGCACCGGCGATGCCCGCAAGCAAGCCGCTCAGCGCATACACCATGACGAGCGTGCGGTCCACGTTCAGGCCCATCAGCCGCGACGCTTCCTCACTTCCGCCGATGGCGAGCGCATGCCGCCCGAAGCGCGAACTGCGCAGCGCGATCCATCCGGCAAACGCGGTCAGCGCCGACACGATGCCCGGTATCGGCAAGCCGAACAGATCGCCCTGACCGAATGCGGCGAAGTTCGAATCCGATGAAATGCCGACCGCGTCGTTATGCCCGAGCAGCAACGCAAGCCCATGCGCGCCGAGACTCGTCGCGAGCGTGACGATGAACGGCAGGATCCGCATATGCGTGATGACGAGCCCGTTGAGCACGCCCACCGCGAGGCCCGCGAACGAGCCGGCAAGCACCGCGGGGGGGGGCGCGCGGGGGGGGGGCGCCCGCCCCCCCCCCCCCCCCCCCCCCCGGCCCCCCCCCCCCCCCCCCCAAAAAGAGCGCCCGCGCTTTGATGAAAATCAAACCATGAAATCATAATCATGAAAAAAAATATTT
>NZ_JALQDZ010000050.1:0-159201 GCF_023630985.1 Caballeronia sp. ATUFL_F1_KS39
TCGCCAGCTTGCCAGTGGTCGCAAAAACACGACATTTGTATCTTGCTAGAACACGACATTCTCATGTTGCTCCTACAATACAAAGCACGATAATAAAGCTTATGTAAAGTCAGTTAGAAAGGCGGCAGACGAAAGCTGCCGCACACACCGCCGAGGCGCCATGAAGAAAACCGGGATGAGCAGCGACGCTCGCACGGCCCTGCGAGATCGATCCGCCGCCTAGTGCCCGAATCGTCGCACGAAACGATAGAAGATCCACGGATGAATCTTCAGCATCGCCATGACCAGCGACAGCTTCGGCCGATGGTCCGAAACCATGCCGAGCAAGTGCCTGAGACGAAGCCTCTGCGCGACGCTATCCAGAATAGGCTCGGCTGACCGATACGTCGGCGCCTTGATCGCTGCCTGAAACGCGATGGTCCGAAAGCCATAGACATATTTCAGCCTGAAGAAAAGCTTCCGGTAATTTCTTATCGGCATGGACGCCGTGCTCTTCTCTACCCGATCCATGATCGCAAAGATGTCAATGATCTTCGGATTGAATCGTGTCGAGATGCCCGATTCGCGATACATGTACGAATACAAGGTATCGGGCATGAGACGAACGACGCTGGCTTTACCGAGCGTCTGGACCGAAACACAAATATCCTCGTAGATCAGCCCCGTCGGATGCTCGATCGCGAGGAAGATCGAGCGGCGTACTAACTTGTTGAAGCAATACGCCTGCAACGTCAAGTCGAGAATTTTCTCTACGGCTTCAACACCGCTCATGACGGTATCGCCGGCTTCGACGCGATAATTGATCTTGCCGTCCGGGCTAATATTCTCGGCGGCAAAAATTACGATATCCGCATTGAGCTTCTCCGCTTCTTCGGCGACCCGGCGTATGAGATCGTGATGAACGTGGTCATCGCTGTCCACGCAGAGCACATATTCGCCGCTCGCGGCGAGTGCCGCAATCCTGCGAGTCTCTGCGAGCCCCTTGTTTTCAGCGTTTTTGATGAACTTCCAGCGAATTCTGCTTTGCTGTTCGAGGATGCGTAAGGTCATTTCCCCGGAGCGGTCAGGACTGCTGTCGTCGACGGCGATGATTTCGAAATCGGTGGAAGTCTGCGACAGTAGTGAGTCGAGGCATTCTTCGATATACGGCTCGACTTTGTACACGGGCACCAGCACACTGATTTTCGGCGGTTCTGACATGAAGTTTCGTCCCTATAACTGCACGTGAGTGCTTTATTCAGGAAAACGACTAGTGCCACAGGAGTTTACCCGATGAACGGCGTGGATGTGCGGCTTTGGGCGAAGACAGATCGGAGGCTTGAACGTCTCACGTGCCGAGAAGCCGCCTGCACCACGCGCGCGCATGATGTGAAAAAGGGCGCTTTCGCGCCCTTCTTATCCGATGAAGGGCAAATGCCCGCTTACTTCGCCCCCCAGCAAATGCGGCAAAAACTGCGGGATATGCGGGAAGAAGATGATCAGCAGCAGGTCGATCACCAGCGCGAAGATAAAGGGAAGAATCGCGCGTGTCGCCTTCTCTACCGACACGCCGCCGATCGAAGCCGCCGTGAAGAGACAGAAACCTATGGGCGGCAGATTGATGCCGATGGCCGAGTTGATCAGCACGATCACGCCGAACACGACCGGATCGATGTGCATCTGCACGACGAGCGGCAGGAACACCGGAATCACGACGGCAATGCTCGAGATCGTTTCCAGCACGGTATGCGCGGCGATGAGAAACAGGTTGATGAGGATCAGCAGCACGATCGCGCTCGTGGTAATCGCGAGAAAACTATTCGCGACGTGCAGCGGAATCTGCGCTTCGATCAGATAGCGCCCAAGCACGAACGCGAGCCCGAGCAGGAACGAGACACGCGTGGTGTTCACTGAAGTTCGCACCAGAATGTCCTTGAAATGCGAGAGCTTCAGCGTCCGAAAGATAAACGCGCTCACCAGCGTCACATAGACGGCCGCGACCACGCCCGCCTCCACCGGCGTGAAGATGCCGCCGAGGATGCCGCCCAGAATGATGACCGGCGTGAGCAGCGCCCAGAACGCTTCGCGGAAGGTCGTCCACAGCTTGCGCCCATCGAACGGCTCGACGGCGCTGTAGCCCTTCTTCACCGCGGTCACGTAATTGACGATCATGAACGACGCGACCACCAGCAGCATCGGAATGATGCCGGCAATGAACATCGTGCCGACCGACACGTTGGCCGTATAGGCATAGACGAGCATGCTCATCGACACGGGCGAGAGCAGCCCGAGCGAGCCCGCCGCCGATTGCAGCGCCACCGCGAACGCGCGGTTATAGCCCTTCTTCACCATGCCGGGAATCATCACCGAGCCGATGGCTGCCGTGTCGGCCGTCGCCGAGCCGGAAAGGTCCGCGAAGAACATGCTCGCAACGATCGTCACCTGACCGATGCCGCCGCGCATGAAGCCCACCAATGCCTGCGAAAATTCGATGATGCGCTTTGACACGCCGCCCGAATCCATGATCGCGCCCGTCAGCATGAAGAACGGAATGGCGAGCAGGCCGACGTTGTTGAGGTTCGAAAAAAGCTGCTGCGGAATCACGAGCAGCGACGTGCCGTTGATCGACAGCGCGAGCGTCGCCGCAATGCCGATGCAGATGGCCACCGGCACGCCGAGCCCGAGCAGCCCTGCTCCAAATGCGATTGCCCACATGATGTATTTCCTAGAGATGTTCGGACACGCCCTCGACGAGCGTAGCGTCGGTCTGCGTCTGCGGCGCGAGATGCGAGACCGCGATCCGCACCAGCGAATGAAACGCGAGCAGCGCGCCGCACACCGGAATCGAGAGATACGGATAGACCATCGAGATCGGAATCGACGCGGCGGTTTCGGTGCCCATCAGCGCGAGCATGTCCGTGCCGTACAAGACGAACACCGCGCCGAGCGCCAGGATCGCGCAGTCGGTGAAGTCCTTGAGCAGCGGCGCGAACGCAGCCGGCACGCGATCGGCCAGCACGCGCACTTCCGGATGCGCGCGCAGCTTCACGCCGGCCGCGGCGCCGAGGCACGTCAGCCACACGAACAGATACGCCGACACCTCGTCGGACCACGACAGCGAATCGTGCAGCACGAAGCGGAAGATCACCCCGAGCCCCGCGACGATCACCGCCCCGAGCAAAAGGCAGCTACAGACGAACAGATTGATCTTCAGCACGATGCCGTCAACGAACATCAAGCCGCGCGCGAGCTTTTCCATGCGTGTCGCCTCCCGTGGTGCCTGGGTTGTGCGGTGGCCGTCGTTCGCATCCGTCATTTCGATGCGACCGCCGGCGCCTGCTTGGCCGAATTGATCTCCTGATACAGCGCCGGGCCGTCCGGAATCTTGCCGATCAGTTCGTCGCGCGCGGTCTTGGTCGCTTGCGCCCACGGCGCGGTATCGACCGTCGTGACCTGAATGCCCTTCGCTTTCATCGCGGCGATCGCGGCGTCGTATTCGCGCTTGTACTCCTTGAGATCGAAGTCCGCCGCGATCTTCGCCGAGTCCTGGAACGCCTTCTGATCGGCGGGCGAAAGCTTGTCCCACGCGCTCTTGCTCATCGCCAGCACGACCGGCAGATAGTTCACATGCGTCACGTAGAAGTGCTTGGCGACGTCGGAGAACTTGTCCTGAACGAACTGCTCGGGCGAAGTATCGGCGCCATCGACGAGACCTTGCGACAGCGCGAGAAACAACTGGTTGTAGGCGAGCGGCGTCGGATTCGCGCCGAGTGCCTTGTAGCCCGCGATATAGCCGGGGCTCTGCATCACGCGCACCTTGAGGTCCTTCATGTCCGCGAGCGACGTGACCGGACGTTTGGTCGTGAACAGGTTGCGTTCGCCGACCGCGAGCCACGTCAGGCCGATCATGTTCACCGGCTTCATCATGTCGAGATACTTACGCCCGACCGGGCCTTGCAGCACGCCGTTCGCCTCGTCCATGCTGGAGAAGAGATACGGCATATCGAAGATCTGCCATTGCTTGATCGTGTTGTCGATCGGCGCCTGCGCGGAGATCATCAACTCCTGCGTACCGGTGCGCAGCGCCTGCGTCATCTGCACTTCGCCGCCGAGCTGCGATTGCGGGAACAGTTGAATCTCGATGTGACCGTGCGTGCGCGCGGCGACTTCCTTCGCGAAGACCTGCGCGGTCAACTGATAGTGATTGTCAGGCGCCAGCGTGTGACCGAGCTTCATCACGACCTTGTCCTGCGCGCTCGCGCCAGACGACGCCGCCACGCACATCGCGGCGAGCGCCGCGCTCATCGCCATGCGCAGCATGCTCTGCGCTCTGAAAAGCGAACTCATGTTGTCTCCTTGCTCGATATGGATACCGCCCGGCGAGTGCGCCGCATCGTTCGGTGCGAGTGCCCGGTGCGAATGCGGAGCCGGCGGGTTGACGCAAGTATTTGTGATCGCGGCGAGGGTGCGTTAGGACCAGTCGTCGAATTTCTTGGACTTTTTTACGCTGCCCTTTCGCATCGCCGGGTCCGATGCAAAAAAGTCCAAAAGATCGCGCGAACCGTCCTACCGGTTGCCTGTAACGCGTCTTTAAAGTGACTTCCAAGCCGGCGATGCAACATCAGCACGCATCGTTCAGCGTTAACCCCAACTCATCCGAGAAGAAACATCGACATGGCCAAACGCCCTCATATGGATTGCTATTCAATCGGCGACACCGCCGATTTCGCCAAGACGGTCTCCGAATACGATATCTACGGCTTTGCCGGCATCGTCGGCGATTTCTACGCCGTGCATCTCAACGAGGAATACGCGAAGGGCACGCGCTTCGAAAAGCGCATCGCGCAGGGCTGCCTGTCGGTCGGCTTCCTTTCCACGGTGATGGGATACATGGCGGCGAAAGCGCCGGGCCCCGGCGCCGTATCGTATCGCTACGACATCACCTTTAACGCGCCGGTGTTCATCGGCGACACGGTGAGCGCGCGTCTCACGCTCGAAGAAAAGGATGAAGAGCGCAACGTGTGCATCTTCGCCGCCGACGTGACGCGCCAGGACGGCGTGGTCGTGGCATCGGGCAAGACCTATCTGAAAGTGCTGTGACGCCATGACGAACGACACGCTTCCCGTTCTCGCGTCGCAGCATGGCGCGCTGCGCCTCCTGACGCTCAATCGCGCCGACAAGCTCAACGCGTTCACGCCCGACATGCTCGCGGCGCTCGAAGCCGAAATCGCCGATGCGCTCGCCGACGACGCGACGCGCGTGATCGCGCTCACCGGCAGCGGCGCAAAGGCGTTCGCCGCGGGCAACGACATCGAGCGGCTCGTGTCGCTCGACGGCGTCTCGGCTTATCGCGACATGGTGGCCGGACAGCGCGCGCTGTTGCGTCTGCATGAAAGCGCGAAGCCGACCATCGCGATGGTCAACGGCTACGCGCTCGGCGGCGGCTTCGAACTGGCGCTCGCGTGCGACTTCATCGTGGCATCGAGCGAGGCGAGCTTCGCATTTCCCGAGATCACCCTGAACACCATGCCCGGCTGGGGCGGCACGCAACTCGCCGTCGCCAAGATGGGGCTCGCGTGCGCGAAACGCTTCGTGATGAGCGGCAGGCGCTTTTCCGCGCGCGAATGCGAGGCGTTCGGCTTCATCCACGAAATCGCCGCGCCCGCGAAGCTGTTCGACGCCGTGCGCGCGCTGGCCGACACCCTCGCCTCCTACGATCCGTTCGCGGCCGAGATGGCGAAGCGCGCGCTGAATCGCGCGAGCGACATGCCCTTGTCCGCCGGACTCGACTTCGAGGCCGCGCAATACGCGGTGAATTTTTCGAGCGAAGGCGCGCGCGCGGGCCTGCGCCACTTCGTGGAACGCAAACGCGCACGCCGCGCCGCGCAAGCCGACACCGCACCGGTCACGCCATGACGACAACCTTCAATCAACCTCACTGGCTCGGCGAAGAGCACACGATGATGCGCGAGGCCGTGCGCCGTTTCGCCGAGAAGGAAATCGCACCGCAATCGGAGACGCTCTGGGAGCAGGAAGCGTTTCCCTACGCGATCTGGCGGCAGGCCGGCGAACTCGGCTTCACGGGCTTGCCGTATCCCGACGAATTCGGCGGCGGTGGCGGTGACTGGCTGTCGTTCGTGATCGTGCTCGAAGAACTCGCGCGCGTGGACTGCGCCGTCGCCAATGCGCTCATGGCGAACTCGACCGTCGCGAGCCTGTTGAACAACTACGGCACGCCGCAGCAGAAAGCGCGTTTCTTGCGCCCCATTCTCGACGGCACGCAGATCGGCGCGATCGGATTGTCCGAGCCCGACGCCGGTTCCGATGCGGCGAATATCGGCACGCGCGCGGTCTTCGACGGCGAACGGTGGATCATCGACGGTGCGAAGACGTTCATCAGCAATTCGGGTACGGAGATCGGCGGGCCGACCGTGATCGCGGCTGTCACCGGCACGCGACCCGACGGCCGCAAGGAGATCTCCAACTTCATCGTGCCGCAAGGAACGCCCGGCTATGGCAAGGGCAGAAAGCTGCGCAAGATCGGCTGGCGCGCATCGATCACGCACGAACTGTTCTTCGAGCAATGCGCGATTCCCGCCGATCAACTGCTGGGCGAACGCGGCGCGGGCTTGCGTCAGACGCTCGCGCAGATCAGCACGGGGCGCATTCTGATCGGCGCGCTCGCGCTCGGCATCCTGCAGGGCTCGCTGGATCGCTCGGTCGCGTACATGAAGGAGCGCCGCGCGTTCGGACGCGCGATCGCCGAGTTCCAGGCGCTGCAATTCAAGATCGCCGACATGGCGGCCGATGCGCACGCCGCGCGTCTGATGCTCTACGATGCCGCCGCGTCGAAAGATGCCGGCGCGCCCTTCGATGTGCAGGCGTCGCAAGCCAAGCTGTTCGCCACCGAGCACGCGATGAAAGCCGCGCATCAGGCATTGCAGATTCACGGCGGCTACGGCGTCATGGCCGAGTTTCCCGTCGCGCGCGCATTCGGCGATGCGAAGGTGCTGGAGATCGTCGAAGGCACGTCGGAAATACAACGCATGATCATCGCGCGCACGCTGCTCGCGTGATCGCGCGCTGAAACCGAGAGGAGAATGTTCATGCTGGAAGGCATCAAGGTGCTGAGTTTCACGCATTTCCTGCAAGGCCCCGCCGCCGTGCAGATGCTCGCCGATGTCGGCGCGGATGTCATCAAGGTCGAACCGCCCGGCGGCGCGTTCGAACGTAGCTGGACCGGCGCGGATGCGTTCATCGAAGGCGTGAGCGTGTTCTTTCTGCTCGGCAACCGCAATCAGCGCAGCATCTCGCTCGATCTGCGCGACGAAGCCGCGCGCGAGATCGTGTGGCGTCTGATACGCGAAGCCGACGTGCTCGTCGAGAACTATCGTCCCGGCGTGCTCGACAAGATGGGCTTCGGCTACGCGCAGGTGCACGAAGTCAATCCGCGTCTCGTGTATTGCTCGTGTACCGGCTACGGTTCGTCCGGGCCTTATCTGAAACGTCCGGGCCAGGATCTGCTCTTGCAGGCGATGAGCGGACTGACCATGCTGTCCGGCGATGCCGAATCGCCGCCCACGCCGGTCGGTTCCGCCATCGTCGATCAGCATGCGGCCGTACTCGCCGCATTCGGCGTGGTGGCCGCGTTGCAGGCGCGCGAGCGCACGGGCGTCGGCACGCGCATCGAGAGCAATCTGCTCAACGCCGCGCTCGATCTGCAAATCGAGCCGTTCACGTATTACATGAACAAGGGGCCGTTGTGGGCACGCACGCATCCGCCGATGGGCAGCCGTTTTCATCCCGCGCCGTATGGCGTGTACCGGACGCGTGACGGTTATATCGCGATGTCGCTCACGCCGACGCAGAAGCTCGCGAATGCGCTGTCGTGTCCCGCGCTCGCCGAATTCACGCATCCGAAGGACAACGTGCGAAGGCGCGACGAGATCAATCGCCTTGTCTATGACACGCTGAAAACGCGCACGACCGAGGACTGGATGCGCACCTTCGAGGAACACGATATCTGGTTCGCGCCCGTCAACGACTACGAGCAGGTGGAGCAGGACCCGCAAGTCGCCCACAACGAAATGATCCTGTCGTTCGATCACGAGGAAGCGGGACCGGTGCGCGTGCTCGCGCATCCTGTGCGCTACGACGGCGCGGCGCCGCCCTTGCGGCGGCATCCGCCGAAACAGGGACAACATACCCGCGAAGTGCTCGCGGAACTGGGCTACACGCCGCAGGAAATCGACGGCTATGTCGAACGCGGCATCGCATTGACATCGAGGAGAGAAGCATGAGCGCACAACCGAACAACTGGCCGGCGCTCTTGCGCTTCGACGACGTCGAGATCGGCCGTACGCAGGTGAACGTGCACACGGTCACCGAGGCCGAAGTGGACGCGTTCGGGCACCTGTCCGGCGATCTGAACCCGCTGCACATGCAGCACGCCTTCGCCGAATGCTCGCCGTTCGGACGGCGCGTCGTGCATGGCCTGTTGACGGCCGCGCTGGTGTCGGCGGCGCACACCGAACTGACAGGGCCAGGCTTCGTGTATGTCGGACAGGAGCTGCGTTTTCTGGGGCCGGTGTATATCGGCGATACGGTGACGATCGGCGTATGCGTCGTCGAAAAGAAGCCCGCGAAACACATTCTCGTGATGGACACGACCGTGCGCAATCAACAAGGGCACGTCGTGCTGAGCGGACTTTCCGCGCTGAAGGAACTGCGCTTCGATCATGCGCTGATGGCGCGCAGCGCGGCGGCGTGACATCGCCGCGCGGGCCGCATGGTGTAAATGCCAGTTAACCGGCGGGCGCGGGCACGGCTACACTCGTGCAGTTGCCCGCGCAGCGCGGGCATGCAGGCGGGCGCGAAGACACTCGCCGCCGACGGAGGAGACAGTTGGATACCGCATGTTGCTGTCACGTTCCGGTGATCCGGATCGAGGACTACGAATACGGCGCACACGTCAAGACGCCGGACTTTCATCTCGCGCCGATCGAGGCGCTCAAGTCGACGCTGGTCTATCCGCATCGGCACGACTTCTATCACATGATGTGGGTGCTCGCGGGCAGCGGCTCGCATGTGATCGATTCGGTGCGCTACGACGTGCGTCCCAACACGCTCTACTTCATGGCGCCGGGACAGATTCACGATCTGGATCTTTCGGCCGATACGCTCGGCTATTCGCTCAGCTTTTCGTCGGAGTTTTTCGCGTTCCGCGTGCAGAACCGCCATACCGAAACGGAAGTGCCCGTCTACAACTTCGAGCAGCTCGCGCCGTGCGTCAATCTGAGCGACGCGCAGGTGCGCGAACTGGCGCGCGTGATGGACGGCATTCGCCATGAGTATCAGGAGGAACAGGTCGGCTACACCGACGCGATCTGGGCCTACTTGCACGTTTTCCTGATCAAGGTCGCGCGCATGTGCGACGCCGCCGCCATGCGAGATGCCGCCGCGACGCGCAGCGTGCTGCTGTCGCGCCGCTTCAAGAGTCTGCTGGAAAAGCATTTTCGCTCGGTCAACGAGGCGGCTGATTACGCGCGCCTGCTCAACGTCACGGAGCGCGCGCTCAACGAGGCGACGCGTCAGGCGCTCGGCAGCACCGCGCCCAAGCTGATCCGCGAGCGCGTGATGCTGGAGGCCAAACGGTTGCTGCTGCACTCCGAAGTGAATGTCGCGGAGATCGCCGCGATGCTCTCGTTCGACGATCCCGCCTACTTCAGCCGATGCTTTCGCAAGCACACGGGCCGCTCGCCGATCGACTATCGGCGCAGCCTCGACAAGCTGCACATCTGAGCGTCGTCGTGCGCCGCTTCTATGCGGAAATGTCCAACAGTTCATGCGTTTCATCCTAACGCGCTCGCGCGGGCGCTTCTTAGAATCGTCCTGCGAATGACGAACTCAAGGAGACGCCGTGTCGAACGCAATGAACCCGCTGTCACTCAGCGAGAACCAGGCAAAGCTGTTTCGCGAAACACTCGATAAAACCGCGCAGAAGGTCGCTTCCGACGAGCTGACCTTCGGCGTCGAATTCCCGCAAGTCACCGATCCCGATGGTCAATGGGTGCGTCTGCCCGCGTCGCTCTCTGCGGGCTACGACGGCGACGCATGGAGCCACGGCAACTGGTTCTGCGGCTTCTGGGTCGGCTTGCTGCTGAGTTCGTATCTGCACACCCGCGAGGCGCGCTTTCTCGAATGGGCGCGTGCCCGCATGCTGCTCGTGCGCCAGCGCGCGCAGGATCCGAACACGCATGACATCGGCTTTATCTTCGATAGCAGCGCGGTGCCGGGGCATCACATCACCGGCGACGCGTGGTTCGCCGATATCGCGCTCGAAGCCGCGGACAAGCTGCGCGCCCGGCTCGTGACCACGCGCGGCGGCGCCTATCTCGCGTCCTGGGGGCCGATCTCCGATCCGCGCGGCCGCAGCGCCTCCGCGATCGACACGATGGCCAATCTGTCGCTGCTCTACTGGGCCGCCAATCACGCCGACGACGGCAGCTACCGGCACGCCGCGGACGCGCACGCCGAGATGACCGCGCGCGCCTTCGTGCGCGCCGACGACTCGACCTATCACGCCGTCGAATACGACGTGGAGAGCGGCGCGCGCAAACGCGGCTACACGTTCCAGGGCGCGTTCGACGAATCCGCATGGAGCCGCGGCCAGGCCTGGGCGATCTACGGATATGTGAACTCCGCGCGGGAAACCGGCAAGCGCGGCTATCTGGACCTCGCCGAGCGTCTCGCCGATTACTACCTGCGCCGCCTCGAAGGGCGTCAGGTGCCGCCGTGGGACTTCGATGCGACCGGCCGCGACGCCGAGATCAAGGACACGGCCGCTGCCGCCGTGGTGGCGTCGGCGTTGCTGGAGATGGCACGCGTGCATCCCGATGCGCACGCTGCGGGCAAATGGCAAGGCCACGGCCTCGCGATGCTCGAAGCGCTCTGCCGCGACGAATTCACACGCGACGGCCAGCACGGGCTGCTGCATAACTCGTGTTACTCGAAGCCGCACAATATCGGCGTCGACGGTGCGACCATGTTCGGCGACTTCTACTTCGTCGAGGCGCTATGCCGCGCCGTGCATCCCGGCAAGCTGCGCCCGCTCGACGAAACGCGCATTCCGCTCGCCTGAGGGTGTCACGAAGTCATCGCCGGCAACGTGGCGCGCGCAATCGATAACCCGCGCGCGCCGGATTGCCGATCTGCGTGGGCAACTGCTCCTCGCATTGCAAAGCTAGCGCGCATTTTCATCGAGCACGAGAAGGTTGTCGTGAGAAAACCCGAGCGCTACCGGCTGCCCGCGCTCCGGCAGGGTCCTGTTGGGATCGTTGAAGACATCGAGCGATACGACCGCGTTGCTGACCCGCGCACGAATGCGCACCACGGCGCCGAGAAAGCTGATCTGCTCGACGGTGGCCGCGAGCGAATTCCGTCCGTTCGACGGCGGCTCCAGGATGATCGCTTCGGGGCGCAGCGCCAGCAATCGTTCCTTGCCGGCATCATCCGGCGGCAGTGGGCGCGACGTCACGAGCTCCTGACCATCGACCGCGATGCGCCCGCTTCCGGGATCGATCACGCGCCCGGCGAGAATGTTCAGCGTCCCGACGAACGATGCGACGAAGCGCGTGCGCGGAAAATTGTAGATGTCGAGCGGCGAGCCGATCTGTTCCACGCGCCCGTCGTTCATCACGACGATGCGGTCGGAGATCGACAACGCCTCTTCCTGATCGTGCGTGACGAAAATCGATGTAATGCCGAGCTCGCGCTGCAGCGCCCGAATGTCCTCGCGCAATGACACGCGGATTTTCGCGTCGAGCGCGGACAGCGGTTCGTCGAGCAACAGCACCTGCGGCTTGCTCGCGAGCGCGCGCGCCAGCGCCACGCGCTGTTGCTGTCCGCCCGACAATTGCCACGGATAACGCGCGGCGAGTTGCGGCAGCTTGATGAGTTCGAGCATCTCGGCGACGCGCGCGTCGATCTCCTTCTGCGAACGCTTCGCGACCTTCAACGCGAAGCCGATGTTCTGCGCCACCGTCATGTTCGGAAAAAGCGCATAGGCCTGAAACACCATGCCGACGGCGCGGTCGCGCGTACGCATGTGCGTGACGTTGCGTCCATTCAGACGGATCGTGCCGCGCGTGGGCGTTTCGAATCCGGCGATCATGCGCAGCACCGTCGTCTTGCCGCAACCCGACGGACCGAGAAACGTGATGAATTCGCCCTGCTCGATCGTCATGTCGAACCGATGCAGCGCGACGTTCGGCCCGAACGTTTTGTGAAGATCGTCGATTTCGAGAAATGGCATAAGTCGCGGCCTCGTCGGCTCAGGTTTTATGGCCGGCCAGTGCGCGCGCCGATCCGAACACCTGGATCAGGCCCATCGATGCCCATGTGACGACGAACGCGATGATCGCCAGCGCCGAGGGCTCGTATGCGCGATTCGCGCCGATCAGTTGCAGATAAGGTCCGAACGCCGGACGGTCCAGCAGGCTCGCGATCGTGAATTCGCCGATCACGACGGCGAACGTCAGGAACGCGCCGGACAGAATGCCCGAGCGCACGTTGGGAAAGATCACGCGGAAAAGGATCGTCGTCCAGCCGGCGCCGAGACATTCGGCGGCTTCGGTCAGCGAGCGGACGTCGACGGCGCGCATGCCCGCATCGACGGCGCGGTACATGTACGGTAACGACAGCGTGACGTAGCCGAAGACGAGCAGCAGATCGGTCGCGCGCTCGTTGCTGGTGAGCGGCAGGATGGAACTGCTGTTATAGATGCGCAGATAACCGAACACGATCACGATGGCCGGTATCACGAGCGGCAGCAAAGTGATGAACTCTACGACGGGCCGCAGCTTCGGCAGACGCAATTGCACCCAGTACGCGGTCGGCACGACGAGCAGCACGCCGATCACGATGGTGAGCAGGCCCATGAGCACCGAGTAGCCGAACGAAGCCTGAAAACGCGGATCGCCGAGAACGACGCGATACGCGTCGAAGCTGTAAGCGTCGCGGCGCATCCGCAGGCTGAATTCGAAGGTGGCGGCGAGCGGAATCACAAAATACATCGTGCCGACGATCATCGCGATCCAGGCGCCCGCGCGCGATTGCGTCTTCATGCGCGTCTTCATGTGCGTCTTCATGTGCGTCTTCATGCGCGTCCCCTTTCGGCCCTCGCGCGCAACCAGATGTAGCCGCCGTTCGACAAGCCCGTAACCACGATCATGCCGAGCGCGAGCGCATAGCCGAGGTTCTGGTTATGCAGCACGTCGCCGCGAATCTGCGCATACAGCAGAATCGGCACGATGTTGAGCGAGCTGCCCGTCAGCGCATACGCCGTGGCCACTGCGCCGAACGCGTTGGCGAAGAGCAGCAGCGCCGCGCCGAGCACGCTCGGCCACAGGACCGGCAAACCGACGTATCGCCAGTACTGCGCGGCCGTGCCGCCGAGACAGTCGCACGCTTCGCGCCACTCGCGTTTGAGACCGTCGAGCGCGGGCGTGATGATGAGGACCATCAACGGAATCTGGAAGTACAGGTAGGTAATGGTCAGCCCGACGAAGCTGAGGATGCTGAAGCCGGTGGAATACAGATTGACGCCGAGGTATTTGCGCGCCAGCACCGTGACGAGGCCCACGCGTCCTAACGTGCAGATGAATGCGAACGCGAGCGGCACGCCCGCGAAGTTGGACGCGACGCCCGAGAACGTCATGAGCGTCGGACGGATCCACGCCGGCAGCCGGCCATGCACCGCTGCCCAGGCGAGCAACGCGCCGAACAGCGTCCCGCCGGCGGCGGATGCCACGCTCACCTTCACGCTGATCCAGTAGGCATCGAGCACGGCGGGCTGAAACAGTTCGCGAAGATTCGCCAGCGTGAAGCGTCCCTGCGCATCCTGAAACGCGCCGATCATCAGAAAGGCGGTGGGCAACAACAGAAACAGCAGCGCGAACGCAAAGAATGGCGCGACGCCCGCATACGTGAGCCAGCCCGCGCCGCGGCTCGCGCGGGCGGGGCCGGACTGCGGCGCGGGCGCGGCCGGCGTCAGCAGATCCGGGCCCGAAGCGCCTGGCTGCGGAGATGCGCTCATTCCGGCGAACTCGCGGCTACTTCACGTTCGCGCCGACGACCTGATCCCAGCCTTTGGTGACGGCGTCCTTCGTGGCGTTTTGCTGTTCGAGCGTCGGGAACACGGCGTTGCTGTAAGCCGATGCCGGCGGCAGTTTGGCAAGCAGCGCCTGCGGCACTTTCTTCTGCGCGACCAGCTCGTTATAGCGCATCGGATGGCAGTATCCGGCCAGCCAGCCGAGTTGCCCTTCGTCGGAGTAAAGGAATTCCATCCACAATTTCGCGGCGTTCGGATGCGGTGCGTAGGCGCTGATCGCCTGCACATAGACGCCCGCGACGACACCCGTCTTCGGCACGATCACCTGCACTTTCGGATTGCCTTTGAGCGTGTCGCGATCGGCAAGCGCGTTGTAATCCCAGCGCACGATGATCGGCGTCGTCCCCTGCGCGAGCGACGCGGCCTTGCCGATCACCGGCACGAAGTTGCCGCTCTTGTTCAGATCGGCGAAGAACTTGAGGCCCGCCTGGTCGGCCTTCGACGCGTCACCCTTCGTCTGCGAAAGGCCCGCCGCATGGACAGCCTGAATCGCCTGATTGGCCGAACGCGGGTCGCCCGCGAGCGAGACCGCGTTGCGATAGTCGGACTTGAGCAGATCGCCCCAATCGGACGGCGGCTTGTCGATCATGTCCGCGTTGACTTCGAACGCGAGCACGCCGTAGTAGTCGCCGTACCAGTAGCCTTCCGCATCCTTCGACGCAGCCGGGATCGAATCCCACGTCGACACCTTGTAAGGCTGCAACAAGCCTTCCTTCTTCGCGGACGGACCGAACGACAGGCCGACATCGATCACATCCGGCGCTTGCGGACCCTTGTTGCCCTTGTTGGCCTTGATCGCTTCGATCTCGTCGCCCGAGCCCGCATCCGGATTCAGCTCGTTGACGTGGATGCCGTACTTCTTCTGGAACGTGTCGATCAGCGCGCCGTATCCGCACCAGTCGTGCGGCAACGCGATCGTGGTCAACTGTCCTTCCTGCTTCGCGGCGGCCACGAGCGCCTCGGATGGCGCGGCCGATGCGGCGTCGATGCCGCCCGCCGCGAGTCCCGCTGCCGTGGAGATCGAAAGGAGACGGCCCGCCCAGATACGCTTCATCGTCATCGCTGTTCCCGAAAGGAAGGTAGTGCGTTGAAGAGAACCGCCGATTGCTGATGCAGGCTAGTTTCAAATCCTCAAATTTGCAAGCTGCCAAAAAAGTACAACTTTCGCTTATGACGGATGTAAGCTGAACAACAGCGTGCCAGCGCAATTCTCATTGTTGCTTCCACCATCGAGCATTCCCTATGTGGCAGAAAGACCGTCATCAGCGCATACGCGCGCTCCTGTCGATGCTCGGCCGTGTCTCGAACGAGAGGATCATGGCGGAGCTTTCCGTGTCGCGCGAAACGGTGCGCCGCGACTTGCTCGATCTGGAGCAGGCGGGTGCGCTACGGCGCGTGCATGGCGGCGCCGTCCCGTCGAGCGACGAGGCGCCCATCGCCGAACGCGCCCGCGCGAACGTGCGCGCGAAGTCGGCCATCGCGCGGGCGGCAATCGGCATCGTTCACGCCGGGCAAACCGTATTCGTCGATGCCGGAACCACGACCGCCATCCTCGCGGACGAGCTTGCGAAGCTCGCCAATCTCACCATCGTCACGAATTCGGTCGATGTCGCGCTGCGGTTGCGCGGCACATCGGGACCGCATGAGCGCGTGCGCGCGATGAACGAAGTCATCCTGCTCGGCGGCATGCTCAGCGAGCGCGCGGCGGCCACGACGGGCGCGACGACCGTGCTCGACATCCGGCGATACCGCGCCGATCTGGCGATGCTCTCGCCTGTCGGCATCGATCAGCGGCACGGGGCGAGCAACTTCGATCGTGCAGAAGCCGAGATTGCCCGGGCGATGGTCGAGAATGCGGACCGCGTCGCGATCCTCGCCGATCACAGCAAGATCGGCCAGCGCAGCCGCATCACGTTTTGCGCGCCTCGCGACATCGACGTTCTCGTGACCGATCGCAAGTCCGGCGAGGCCGCGGATTTGCGCGCGCTCAAGAAGACAGTGGGCGACCTGGTGCTTGCGTGAGCTGCGTCATTCCTTGACGTGCAGCGTGTCGAGCGAGCGCTTGCGCAGACGCGTGTCATGCAGCGCGCCCGCCGCATCGAGCACGGGATACGCCGTCGAACAGAAGAGCGAGTTCAGCCGTTTCATATTGCCGATGAGATCCAGGTGCAGCGCGCTGGTTTCCACGCTGCGCGAGCTTTGTCCCGCCAGCCGGTCCAGATGCTTGTGCGAGTAGGCGCGCTCCAGATCGCGAAAGCGTTCCTTCTCGGCCAGCAACTGCTCGGCGCATCGCAGATCGTTGTTGAGAAACACCGACAATCCGAGCCGCAGGTTACTGATGAGCCGCGCATGCAGATCGTCGAGTTCGCCCAGGCCCTGTTCCGAGAACGCGAGCCGTTGCGAGATTTTCTTCTCTTCGATATCACTGACGATTCGCTCGATGATGTCTCCCGCATGCTCGAGATTGATCGTCAGCGAAATGATGTCCGTCCAGCGACGGCTTTCCGCCTCGTCGAGCTGCTCGCGCGAGATCAGCGTCAGATAGCTTTTCACTTCCGCGTAGAGCTGGTCGACGTCGTCGTCCATGCGCATGGTTTCGCGGGCGACGGCGAGATCATTGCGTCTCAGCAGATCGGCGACGTTATCGAGCATGACGCGCACGATGTCGCCGATGCGAAGCACTTCACGCGAAGCATTCGCCAGCGCGAGGCTCGGCGTCACGAGGCCTGCCGGATCCAGGTACAGCGGGCGCAACTCGCCGGTCGCGACCGTGCGATCCGGCAGCAAACGCCGGCTGATCGCAGCGACCCGTTCGACGAGGGCGAGACACGCGCAGCAGCGCACGGTGTTGTAGATCACATGGAAACCGACTACGGCTTCGCGCGGATTGGCGATCAGAACCGGCAATCCGCGTGCGAGCAGCGATGCGAAAGGCAGAATGATGATCGCGCCGGCCAGTTTGAATGCGAAGCTGCCAGCGGAAAGACGCCGTGCTGCCGCGTTCTGCGGCAGCGCGTTCAAGAGCGCCAGGAGCCCGCTGCCCAGATTCGCGCCGACGACGAGGCACAAGGCGACCTTCAGCGAGATGACGCCCGACGACGCCAGTGTCGCCGTCAACAGGACTGCGGCGAGGCTCGAATACGAGAGCATCGCGAAGCCCGCGCCCACGAGCGCGTCGAGCATCGTGTCGCCTGTGAGCGCGCCGAACATGACCCTGACGCCGGCGCCCTGCATCATCGGCTGAGCCGCTTCGACGATGAGATGCAGCGCCAGCAGAATCAATCCGAGTCCGATGATGGTTCGGCCCACCTGCCCCGCCCGCGTCTGCTTGCGGGTCAGGAAAAGCGGCACGCCGAACAGGATCAGGATCGGCGAAAGCCATGACAGGTCGAGCGTCAGCACTCGCGCCATCAACGCGGTGCCGACATCCGCGCCGAGCAGAACCGTTAGCCCGGCCGCGAGCGGCACCAGTCCCTGCGCGGCGAACGATGTAATGATGACGGCTGTGGCGTTGCTACTCTGCACGAGGCTCGTCACGCCGATGCCCGCCAGAAACGCGCGCGTCTTGCTGCCGGTGCTACGGCCCAGAATGGCGCGGAGATCGGCGCCGAGCACCCGGAGAATGCCGGTGCGAACGATATGTGAGCCCCAAACCAGGAGGGCGACGCCAGAGAGCAGATTGAGAAGAACCAGCACGGCGAATCGATTTCCTTTGAATGGACGTGACGCTGACGCCAGGCTGTCGAAAATTAGATTGTGACAATAGTGTTACACAGTTCCCACGGCAATTGAGTGAAGTCAATCTTCCATGCAATGCGGCGTTGCGTGCATGCCGCAGCTCGCGCATCCGCTTGGAACCAGCGTCTCGCGGGTTTCGCGTCCGCGGCTAGAATCGGCGCTGGCGCATGGAGACCTCGATGGGATACCTGATCGTATTGAGCGTGGGTTGGATGGCGGGTGTTTTGAGCGGCGTGATCGGCACCGGCTCGTCGATGCTGTTGATGCCCGTGCTCGTGCTCATCTACGGCCCGCAGCAGGCCGTTCCGATCATGGCCATCGCCGCGATCATGGGCAATCTCGGCAAGGTCCTGTCCTGGTGGCGCGAGATCGACTGGAAAGCTTCCATTGCCTATGGCGCGACAGCCGCGCCCGGCGCGATATTAGGGGTTCACACGCTGCTTGCGCTCCCGCCGCACGCGGTCGAGCTCGCGCTTGGTCTCTTCTTTATCGCGATGGTGCCCACGCGCCGATGGCTCGCCCGCCGGGCCATGCGCCTCTCGCTCTTCCAGCTCGCGCTGATTGGCGCACCGGTCGGCTTCCTGACGGGCATCGTCGTTTCGACCGGACCGATCACCGTGCCGGTTTTCATGAACTACGGCCTTGTGAAGGGCGCGTTTCTCGCGACCGAAGCTACCGGTTCGCTGATCGTCTACGGTGCGAAAGTCGCGGCCTTTCAGCAGTTCGGCGCCCTGCCCGCTCAAGTGGTCGCTCAAGGGTTGATTACCGGCGCGGCGATCATGGCAGGCACGTTTTGCGCGCGCGGGATCGTCGCGCGCATGTCCGCTAACACCTTCCGGTTCATCGTCGATGCGCTGATGGTGTCGTCGGGTGTGTCATTGCTATGGGCCGCAGTCCGCTGAAGTGAAGTGCGTCGCGGTGAACCAGCGCCTGCGCCCGATGCAAATCCCATCGCATTCCCGCAAGTCATACGTCTCTCGTGCTCTGCTCCACTGACGCACGCTTCCCTCCCGCCGCGAAGTGACGCCCCGAACAGGCGGATCCATCGATCAGACGGCGTCTGAATCACTCGCATTTACGCGCCGATTCAAAACTTGCGCGCGGCACAGCGCTTGCGCATCAGTGCCGCGCGCATCGACGCCGCAACTCTTCCTGGAGACATCATGAAACTGCTTACTACTCAAGAAGGCCTGCCGCGCCTGTCGTGGGGTTCGATCATCGCGGGCGTCATCCTTTCGATGATCGTCTATCTCATCATGAGCGTGCTCGGCACGGCGATCGGCGCATCGCTCCTCTCGCCGTTGTCGAAGCCCGATACGTTGCACGGCTTCGGTTTCGGCTCGGGCGTATGGGTAATCGTCACGACCGTGCTCGCGGTTTTCGTCGGCTCCTATTACGCCGGACGCTGCGCGCCCGTCCTCGGATGGCTCCACGGTCTGCTGTCATGGGCGGTGATGACGCTGCTCGTCGTGTTCGGCATGACCTCGCTGATTACGGGCGCGGTGAGCACGGCCGGCAGCATCGTCGCAACCACCGCGCAAGTCGGCGCACAAGCCGGCGCGACCGCCGCGAATCAGGCGGGCGGCAACAATCAGCTCATCGACTCCGCGAAGCAGCAAGTGCAGGCGGCGATGGCATCGGCGGCGTCGGCTGCATCCTCTCCGGATGCCGAACAGAACGCGCGCCAGGCCGCCGACACCGCCGCGCGTGGCGTCGCTCGCGCAAGCTGGTTCTCGTTCGCGGCGCTCATCGTCGGCGCGATCATCGCGATCGTTTCGGGCGGCGCGGGCTTTCGTCATCAGCCGCCGGTCGAGGAAGGCGGCGGCTCCGCGCTGGATCGCAAGAACGCGGCCCCTCGCAATCGCACCGTGCAGGCAGGCGCCCGCCTTTGAGCGCGCCCGGCCGACGACCTGACCACGCTTCAACGGAGACGCCGATGAGCGCCGATGACAAGCCCACGACCCCGAACGCGACGAACGCGGACTCGTCCGGCACGTCCGACGAGCTCCGGCTTTCCGCCGTGCAGGAAGAATTGTCCGTCGACGTGAAGCGGACGGAGACCGGCGCCGTGCGCGTTCGCAAGGTGGTGCATGAAGAGATGCAGCCGGTCAGCATGCGCCTGAGCGCCGAAAAGGTGGAAGTCAGGCGCGTGGCCGTGAATCGTCCGGTCGAGGAACGTGCCGAGCCGCGTCGCGAAGGCGACACGCTCATCATTCCTGTGTACGAATACGTGCCGGTCGTTCGCATGCAGCTCACGTTGAAAGAAGAGGTGCATGTGACGACGCGAGAGACGCAACAGGACGTCGTCCACCAGGTTCTTCTGAACTCCGAAGAATTGGTGGTCGAACGTCGCGAAGGCACGAGCGGCAAGTGGAAGCCCGATCCGGATGCCGGCTAGATTCACCCGCACCCGAGGCGGGAACGGCCGTTGCGCATATGGACCGGCGCACCTCTCGATACCCGAATCACTCTCACGGAGATAATGCAATGAGCCAGACCATCATCGGTGTATTCAATACGCTTCAGGACGCGGAACTTGCTCAGACGCGCCTCGAAACGGAAGGCGTCGCCCGCACGAATATGAACGTGCATGCGAACGATATGAGCGCGTCCACGTCCGTGTCCGGCGATGCCACCGACCGTCCCGCCGGCGAGCATCACGAAGGCGCGATGGCGCGCATCGAGCACTTCTTCAAGAACCTGTTTGGCGATCACGATCAGCCCGAGGAAATCGGCCACTATCACGAAGCGGTCCGTCGCGGCGGCGCGCTGTTGACGGTGGATGTGATCGACGAATCGTCGATCGAACGCGTGCGCGACGCGCTCTATGCAGCCGGCGCCATCGACATCGACACGCGCGTCGAGCAATGGCGCAGCACGGGCTATAGCGGCTATGACCGCAATGCGCCGGCTTATACGGCCGATGAGATCGCCGCTGAACGGCAGGCCTTTCCCGTCGTGAAGGAATCCGTCGAAGTCGGCAAGCGCGAAGTGCAGACGGGCGGCGTGCGCGTCTATTCGCGGGTGACCGAAACGCCGGTGAGCGAATCGGTGAATCTGCGTGAAGAACACGCGAACATCGAGCGTCGGCCGGTGGATCGTCCGGCGACGGTGGCGGATCTGAAGGAAGGCTTCGTCGAGATCAGGGAAACGGCCGAGCAGCCCGTCGTGGCGAAGACGGCGCGCGTGGTCGAGGAAGTGGTCGTCGGCAAGGAAGAAACGAACCGCACCGAAACCATTCACGACACGGTGCGCGGTACCGAAGTGGAAGTCGAGCGGACGGCGGGCAACCGGGACGTAGCCGACGGCGCGGTTCCGCCGGCGAAAAAGACGCCGCTGTAACGCGTAGTGAGATCGGCCGCTCCCTGCGGAGCGGCTGATTCCGAACGTCTGCGTCCGCTACATTCCCGTTCGCTCAGTCGACGAAAGGCAGCTTGCGGTCGCGCGCTTCCGTCAGCATGGAAACGGTGATCTTGCGCACTTCCAGCTTGCTTTGCGTGATATGTGCGCGCAGCAGCATCGCCGCTTCGCCGCACTTGCCGCGATCGATGAAGCGCAGCATTTTCGCGTGCTCGTCGTAAGTTGCGCTAGTGCGATGCGGCTTCAAGAAATCCAGCCGCCGCACGATGCGGATGCGTTCCGTCACTTCGTTATGCACGCGCAGCATCTCGCCGTTGCCGCTTGCGCGCACGAGTCCGCGGTGAAAGTCCTCGTCCAGGCGAAACATCGCGACCGGATCGCTTTCCTGCGCATCGGGCGAAACGCACCACACCGACTTGAGCGCATCCACTTCCGGATGCGGTGGCGCGCTGCTCGCGAGTTTGTCGAGCGATGCGGTCTCCAGCACGATTCGCAAGTCATACAACTGATCGAGCTGCGCGAAGTTGATCTCCGACACCTTCCAGCCACGCCTGAAACCGACTTCGAGATAGCCTTCGCGCAGCAGGCGGAACAGCGCGTCGCGCATCGGCGTACGCGACACCCCGTAGTATTGCGCGATGTCGGTCTCCGAGAAGCGGTCGCCGGGAAACAGGCGAAAGCTGAAGATGTCCTGCTTCAACTGCTGATAAACCTGCTCGGCAAGCGGATTGGCGCTCTGAATGGCGCGCACGGCACTGCGCTCCGTGAGTTTGGGCGAGTTGATTCGATGTCTCCGTGTAATGCCTCTTCAGGGCGTTTCGATCAGACTCACGTGCGCCGCGACGATGGTCCACCCCGCGAACGCATTCGATGCATTGCCGATGCGCGCCCACGTCTGCATCTGACGTCCGAGCAAAGGCGTGGCATCGCTCGTGAATTCGGTGCTGACCGAAGCGTAATCCGTGCCGAAAGTCGTGACCACCGTTCGATGCAAACGCCGCGAACGCGGCACCGGCGCGCACGTCTCGCGCCAGCGGCGAATTTCATCGCCGCCATGCTGCACTTCGGCGATGCCGTATCGTACCGTTTCCGGCGCGTGCCAGAAGAGCGCGTTCATGGTAGCCACATCGTTATCGACGAGCGCCTTCTCATAGGCGATGAACGCGCGCTCGACTTCAGCCACCGTTTCCGGACGATTCAGTTCCATCAATTCTCCAGCACATCGGCGAGCGTGGCCGTCCATCCGACGATGCCGCCCTGCGAGCGAATCATCTCGATGGTCGCAGTCTTGAACGACGGTATGTAGCTCGCCGTCGCGTCTTCTATCAGCACGCATTCGTAGCCGCGATCGTTCGCTTCGCGCATGCTCGTCTGCACGCATACTTCGGTCGTGACGCCTGCGAACACGAGATGCGTGATGCCGCATCGCGCAAGCTCTTCGCCGAGGCGCGTTGCGTAAAAGGCGCCTTTGCCGGGCTTGTCGATGACGATCTCGCCCGTAATGGGCGCGACCGCATCGACGATGGCGTTGCCCGGTTCGCCGCGAACGAGAATGCGGCCCATCGGTCCCATATCGCCGATGCGCGCTCGTGGCGCGCCGCGCAGCCGCTTCGCATCCGGACAATCGGAGAGATCGGGCGCGTGCGATTCGCGCGTATGCACGACGAGCCAGCCGCGATCGCGCGCATGTTCGATCAGATGCGCGACGGTCGGCACGATCGACGTCAGCAGCGACACATCGTTGCCGAGCGCTTCGCCGAAGCCGCCCGGCTCCACGAAGTCGCGCTGCATGTCGATGACGATCAACGCCGTATGCGCTACATCGAACGTGAACGGAGACGGTCGGGCGCGGGTCAGGGTAGGCATGGCGTCAGCCCTCGTATCGGCGTTCGGGTTTCGAAAAACCGCATGACGTCCCGTCTTTCACGACGACTTCGTCCTCCCACGGCAGACGATATTCGCCACGCACCATGTCCTGCATGAACGTGTAAGGACAATCCTGCGCGCCGCCCTTCACGGCGACATAGCCGCGATGTCCGAACTGATAGATGTTGTTTTCGACGCCCCAGTGAATGCGGGCTTCGCGCACGAGATCGGGGCGCATTTCACAGGTGATGATCTCATCCGGGCGATGACTGCCTTCGACCAACACCGTGCCGTCGAAATCGCAGAACATGCCTTCGCCCATCGAGTCGAACGTGCCGTCGCTGCCGCACAGACACACGCTCGCGGTCTGCGCGAGATTCTGGAATGCGTTCGACTGATTGGTGATTTGCCAGGCATGGCGAATGGGCGCGGTATAGCCCGCCGTGCGCAAGATGATTTCCGCGCCCTTGTAAGCGGCTTCGCGCGCCATCTCCGGAAACATGCCGTCATGACAGATGATGAGCGAGAGCTTCGCGCCCTTCGGCCCGATGCACACCGGCACGCCGAGATTGCCCGGCTCCCACGGCTCGACCGGCACCCACGGATGCATCTTGCGATAGTAGAGTTGCACCTCGCCCCGATCGTCGATGATGATCCCGCTGTTATAGGGATTGCCGCCTGGATTGCGCTCCATGATGGAGAAGCATCCCCAGATGCGATGCTCGATGCACGCCGCCTTGAACGCGGCCACTTCGGGACCGTCGAGCGAGCACATGATGGCATCGTTCGTATCCATCGACAGGCCGTGCAGCATGTATTCGGGAAACACGACCAGATCCATCGACGGATTGTTGCGGCGCGCCTTGCCGATCAGTTCGACGATGCGCCGTGTCTGCGCGGCCAGTTGCTCCGGGGTGGCGACAGCCGGATTCTCCAACTGCACGAGACCCACGACGATGCCTTGCGGCGACTTGTTCAATCCACCGAGACCGCTCGAACTCATTCTTCCTTGCTCCTTTATGCGTGAACGGCGAGCGGCTCCGACGCAGCGCGCGTGGCGCTTTCGACATGACCCGCCATGTGTCTTCCCAACGCGACGCGATCCGCGCCGCTCGCAGCCGTTTCGTGTACCAGCCGCCCTTCCGCGATCACCGCGATGCGATCCGCCAGTTCCAGCAGTTCATCGAGGTCTTCGCTGACGAGCAGCACTGCGGCGCCTGCATCGCGTGCGGCGAGAATGCGCGCGTGGATGTCCGCGACCGATGCGAAGTCCAGTCCGAATACGGGATTCGCGACGATCAGCACATCCACCGCTTGCCCGAGCTCGCGCGCGAGCACGGCGCGCTGCACGTTGCCGCCCGACAACGTGCCGATGGCGCGCGCCGGCACCGGCGGTTTGACGTTGAATTCGGCGATGAGACGTTCGGCGCGTTCGCGCATCGCACGGCGATCGAGACGCCAGCCGTGACGCTTCATCGGCGCACGGTCGAAGTCGCGCAAGGCGAGGTTGTCCGCGATGCTCATGTTCGCGACGCACGCATTGCGCAGCGGTTCTTCGGGGAGCGCAAATACGCGCAGCCGCGTCATCTCTTCACGCGTCGCGCGGTATGGCTCGCCATGCATGTGCATTTCACCGCTTTGCACGCGGCGCTGGCCGACGAGCGCTTCGATCAGTTCCTTCTGCCCGTTGCCCGATACGCCCGCGATGCCGAGTATCTCGCCCGACTTCACGCTGAGCGAAACATCGCGCACCGCCCGATGTCCACGATCATCGACGACGTTGAGACTGGACAGCGCGAGACGCACGGGCGAAGCCGCATCGAGCAGCTTGCGTCCGGGGTGCATTCCGGCGAGTTCGGGATCGTCCTGCTTCGCGGATTCACCGCCCATCATCGACGCGGCGAGCTTGTCGCGGCTCGTATCCGCGACCGCGCTCGTCCCGACGAGCTTGCCCTTGCGCAACACCGTGACGTCGTCGGCATACGCCATCACTTCACGGAACTTGTGCGTGATCATCAACACGGTCAGCTCGCCGCGCGTGGCGAGATCGCGCATCAGGCCGAGCACTTCGTCGGCTTCCTGCGGCGTGAGCACGGACGTGGGTTCATCGAGAATGAGGAAACGCTGCTGCAAATAAAGCTGTTTCAGAATCTCGAGCTTCTGCTTTTCTCCTGCGGCGAGACCGGCGACGGGCGCATCGAGAGGCAGACGAAAGGGCATCGAACGCATGAAGGCATCGAGCGCGGCACGTTCCTTCGGCCAGTCGATCTTCCACGGCAATCGCCCGCGCGCGAGCAGCAAATTCTCTTCGACCGACAAGCCCGCCGCCAGCGTGAAATGCTGATACACCATGCCGATGCCGAGCGCCTGTGCATCGCGCGGCGACGCGATTCTCACCTGCCGCGCATCCGCGATGATCTCGCCGTGATCGAGCACGCCATAACCGACGAGCCCTTTCACGAGCGTACTCTTGCCCGCGCCGTTTTCGCCGAGCAGCGCATGCACGGTGCCCGCGCGCACTTTGAGCGTCACGTCGTCGAGCGCGGTGAAAGCGCCGAAACGCTTCGTCGCGCCGAGCACTTCCACGCTCATCGCTTTGGTCGGTGCGTTCATGGTCAGCGTCCCAGCGTCGCGAGCAAAGCCTTCGAATCCGACACCGTGCCGAATACGCCGCCCTGCATCAGCACCATGTTGAGCGCGGCGTCGTGATTGCCCTGATCGGTCGCGCCGCAACAATCCGCGAGAATGGTGCATTCGAAGCCGCGATCGTTCGCTTCGCGCATCGTCGTGTGAACGCAGACATCGGTCGTGATGCCCGTGAGCACCAGATTCACGATGCCGCGCGTGCGCAATACCATTTCGAGGTCCGTTGCGCAGAACGAGCCTTTGCCTGGCTTGTCGATGACGATCTCGCCTTCGATCGGCTTCAGTTCATCGATGATTTCCCAGCCCGGTTCGCCGCGCACGAGTATCTTGCCGCAGGGTCCTTCATCGCCGATGCCGATGCCGTTCGTGCCCGCGCGACGGCTTCTCCATCGCTTGTTGGCGGGCAAATCCGACAGATCGGGCCGGTGCCCTTCGCGCGTATGAATGATCGTGAAGCCTTGCTCGCGCATCAGCGTGAGTACGTTCCTGATCGGTTCGATGGGCGCGCGCGTCATCGAGAGGTCATAGCCCATCTTGTCGACATAACCGCCGATGCCGCAAAAGTCGGTCTGCATGTCGATGATGACGAGCGCGGTGTTCTCCGGCCGCAGATTGCCGTCGTAGGGCCACGGATAGGGACGTGCTTCGATGAAGCGGCTCATGTGTTCGACTCCATGAAAATAGGGTTCAACGCGTGAGACTCAGTTCGCCGGGCGCACCCGCGAGCGTGCGGTCGGGACGGCAATTGACGATCATGATGACGAGGGTGAGGACGTAAGGCGCCGCATTGAAAAGGTAGTAACCGCTCGTCACGCCGATGGCCTGCAACGCGGGTCCGAGCGCTCCCGCTGCGCCGAAGATCAGCGCGGCCCACAGGCATCGCAACGGCTGCCAGCGCGCGAAGATGACGAGCGCGACGGCCATCAGGCCTTGTCCGCTCGACAAGCCTTCGTTCCAGCTTCCCGGATACACCAGCGACAGATACGCGCCGCCTACGCCCGCGAAGAAGCCGCCGACCGTCGTCGCGAGAATGCGAACGCGCGTGATCGGATAACCCATCGCGCGGGCGCTTTCCGCGTTCTCGCCGACGAGACGCAAAGCCATGCCCCAACGCGTATGTCGCAAGCCCCATTGCAACGCGAACGCCAGCGCGACGCCGATGATGAAGAGCGGATTGACATGCAACGCGTTATGCAACTGCGGCGACGAAGCCCAAGCACCGAGATCGATCGATGACAACATCGGCGCTTGCGGCTCGATGAACGGCTTGCCGAGATAGAACGCGAGGCCGGTGCCGACCAGCATCAGCGCGATGCCGAACGCGATGTCCGACACGCGCGGCAACGAGCACACGAGACCGTGCAGGCAGCCGAGCAGCAACCCCGCGCAGCCGGCCGCGAGCACGCCGAGCCACGGCGAGCCGGACAGATACGCGGCCGCATAACCGGTCATCGCGCCGGATACGAGAATGCCTTCGAGGCCGAGATTGACGCGCCCGCCCTTCTCCGTCAGACATTCGCCGATGCTCACGAACAAATACGGCGTGCTCACGCGGATGGCGCCCGCGAACAACGACAGCAGCAGCACCGCGACGGGTGAATGTGCATCAAACATGAGTGCCCTCCAGTCGAACCGACGAGCGCGCGACGGTCATCGCCTGCAGCCTGATGCGCCACGCCGCAAGACGACCGCCCATGGCTTCCCACGCGAGCAGGTTGGCAAAGAGCAGACCTTGCAGGACGAGCGTGGTGGCATCGGGCAGACCCAGGCGGCGTTGCAGAAGCGAACCGCTCGCTTCGATACCGCCGACGAGCACCGCGCACAGAATGATCGCCAACGGGTTCTGACGCGCCGCGAACGCCACGAGAATCCCCGCATAGCCGTAACCCGCCAGCAGCGATGCGTTCGCGCTGCCCTGCACCGCCGCGACTTCGAACATGCCCGCGAGACCGGCCGCCGCGCCGCCCATCGCGCAGGCCGCGATCGCGAGCTTGTTCACCGGCAGCCCGACGAGCTTCGCCGCATGGTTGTTGCCGCCCGCGATGCGCATCGCGAAGCCTTTGGTGCTGTGGCGCACGAAGACCCATGCCGCGACGCACGCGAGCGCGCCCCAGAACAAGCCCCAATGCACGTCGAGACCCGGCAACGAACCGATCGAGAAGGCGTCGGGAACGGGCGGCGTCGAAGGCTTGTTGAGACTCGCGGGATCGCGCAACGGTCCTTCGACGAGATGCTTGAACAATGCAATCGCGATGTACGACATCAACAGACTGCTGATCGTCTCGTTGACGCCGCGCAGTTGCCGCATTGCGCCGACCGCGCCGATCCACACGCCGCCCGCGATCATGCCGGCGAGCGCCATCAACGGAGCGACGACGAACCACGGCATCGCGGCAGGCACGACCGTCGCCACGACCGCCGATGCGAGTCCGCCGAGCGCGAGCGCGCCTTCGCCACCGATCACGATCAGCCCGACCTGCGCAGGCAACGCGACGCACAACGCGGTGAGCATCAGCGGCGCGGCGCGCAGCAACGTGCTCTGCCACGCGAACGGCGAGCCGAATGCGCCTTGCGCGATCAGCACGAGCGCATCGTCGGCGGGCTGGCCCTGCACGAGCAGGAATAGCGAGAACAGCACCAGCGTGCCGATGAGCGCGCACAACGTCGGCAAAGCGGGCAATGCGCCCAGCGCCACGCGCGGTAACAGAGGATAGGAACGCATGCCGGCTCCGCGAAGGAATGAATCAGATCTGCCCGACGACGCCCGCGACGAGATAGTTCATGCTTTCCAGCTTGATATCCGTCTGCGCGTAAGCCGTGCCCGATGCGATGGCACTGCCGCCCTTGTTGTCCTTCATCGGGCCTTTGAAGATCACGTAATCGCCCGCGGCCATCTTCGTCTTGATGGCGTCGGCATTGGACTTCGCATCGGCCGTGACTTTCGCGCCGTAGGGCGACATCTTCACGAAGCCTTCCTTCAGGCCGCCGCGCAGAATGTTGGGCTGCGGCGTGCTGGTCTGCGCATCCGTGACGAGTTCCTTGAAAGGCGTCGCCCAGTCCCATTCCGCGCCCGTCAGATAACCCTTCGGCGCAAGCGCGGCCTGACTCGCGTGATAGCCGCAACTCATCGCGCCGCGCTTCTCCGCCGTTTCGATGACGACCTTCGGACCGTCGACGTGACAGGTCAGCACATCGCACCCCTGATCGACGAGACTGTTGGCCGCTTCGGCTTCCTTGACCGGCATCGACCAGTCGCCGGTGAAGATGACGTGCGTGGTGATAGACGGATCCACCGATTGCGCGCCGAGCGTGAATGCATTGATATTGCGCAGCACTTGTGGAATCGGCTTGGCGGCGACGAAACCGAGCTTCTTGCTCTTGCTCACGTGTCCCGCGACGACGCCGTTGAGGTACTGACATTCATCGATATAGCCGAAGTAGCTCGCGATATTCGGCGGATTGCCCTGCTTCCACAAACCGCCGCAATGCGCGAAGCGGACCTTTGGATACTTCGCGGCCATCTTCAGCACATGCGGATCGAAATAGCCGAACGAAGTCGCGAAGATGAGCGTCGCGCCGTCCTGTTCGATCATCGCTTCCATCGTCTTTTGCACGGCCACGGTCTCGGGCACGTTCTCTTCCTCCACCACCTTCACACCCGGCATCTTCTTGATGATCGCGGCGGCCTGAGCCTGCGCCTGGTTATAGCCGTAATCGCCCTTCGCGCCGACATAGATCACGCCGACGGTGAGATTGCTTGCGCCGAAGGCGAGATCGAAGGGCAGCGCGCTGCCGAGCGCGAGCGCGCCCGCGCCTTGGATGAACTGGCGGCGATTGGTCATGATGTAGCTTCCTGTTTGAGTTGATCGCTGGATGAAGAGACGAGGCTGTGCCGATACGCGCGCCAGCCGCCGAAGGAAGTGATGTCGCGTGCGCCGCTGTCCGGCGCGACGGCGGCCGGTTCGCAGATGAAGCCTTTGACGATGCGGCCATCGGCGGTCGTGACCGTGCCGATACCGAGCGGCGCGGGAATCGCCGCGACGAATGCGCCGAAGGTCCGCATAGGCATCTCCCATATCTCGATGGCGATCGCGGCACCCTCGTTTCCGGTGCGCACGAGTCCGGGCTTCGGCGGCTGCGTATCGGCTAATGCGTAGAGCGTGTAGTGCGGCGACGTCATCGTTTCTTCGATGAACCGCGCGCCCGCCTGCTTCATCTGCCATTCGAGCGGCATGCCGCGCAGATGTGCGCCGACTACGGCGAGCTCGATGCTTGGCTCCTGGATCGGCAGCGGATCGATGCTGGCATCGGAAAGTGCCTGAATCTTCGCGCCCAATGCCGCGAGTCTCCGATCCGCGCCCGCTGGCCCAATGAGCGTGATGCCCGCGGGCAAGCCGTCGGCGCGCGGCGGTCCCGGCACGGCGAGCGCGCACAGGTCGAGCAGATTGACGAAGTTCGTATAGACGCCGAGACGGCTGTTCACTTCGACCGGGTTCGCCTGCACTTGCGCGATGGTCGGATGCGTCGGCGTCGTGGGAACGATCAGGATGTCGAACGTTTTGAACAACGCTTCCGCCTCCCGCTTCAGCAGCGTGAGTTCGTATTGCGCGTTGAATGCGTCGGCGGCGGAGAATGCGTCGGCCTTGCCGATCACTTTCGCTACGGTCGGATCGATGTCATCGCGGTTCGTGACGAAGAAATCGCCCAGCGCCGCGCGGCGTTCCGCGACCCACGGACCGTCGTACAGCAACGCGGCCGCGCGTTGCATCGGCGCGAAGGGAAACGTCGCGGGTTCGAGTTGCAGACGATCCAGCGTCGCCGCGAAGGCGTCGGCCGCGTGCGTGTCGCCGAAGAATTCCAGCGTGTCGGGAATCGCGACGCGCGGCGCATCCGGCAGCAAGCCGAGCGCTGCGACGCGGCGCGAATATCCGTCGAGCGCATCGAAAGTGACCATCTGCTGCAGCACGATCCAGGCATCGGCGACGTCGTGCGCGAAGATCGATAGCGTATCGAGACTCTTGCACGCGGGCACGACCCCGCGCTTGCTGACGAGCCCCAGCGACGGCTTCATTCCGACGATGCCGTTGAAACCCGCCGGCACGCGGCCCGAACCTGCGGTATCGGTGCCGAGCGAAAACGCGACGATGCCCTGCGCCACCGTCACCGCCGAACCGGAACTCGATCCGCCCGACACATATTCCGGATGACTAACTTGTTGCACGGCGCCATGCGGCGAGCGCGTGCCGACGAGCCCGGTCGCGAACTGATCGAGATTCGTCTTGCCGATGAGCATCGCGCCCGCATCGATCAAGCGCTGCACGGCGAACGCCGTTTCGCCGGGCGTATAGGCGAACGCCGGACATGCGGCGGTCGTCGGCAAGCCCGCAATGTCGATGTTGTCCTTCACCGCGAACGGCACGCCGAATAAAGGCTTGCGCTCGAAGATCGCGGGTCCGGCTTCGGCGAGCTCGCGTGCAAGCGACGCTGCCGTCGTTTGCAGATCCGCTGCCGGAACGACGAGCGTCCATGCTTCCGGGCGATCACTCGCTTCGATGCGAGCAAGCGTCGCTACGGCGATTCGCTGCGGGTCGGTATCGCCGCGCGCGTACGCATCGAGAAGTGCGCGAACGGTGAGCGGTGCGTGATCGCCGGCAGATGCGGTCGCGTTCATGAGTTCAATCTTGAATACAAGTTGAACGCACAATGCACTGTCCGTGCCAGTGACAGATTCCGCCGTTAAATCAACGATTTGGCATCAGCGTCGCGACTTGCGGCGACCGGGCGTGATCCACGCCGGTTCAGCAATGACCCAGCCGTGGTGCGATAAATCCCGCTGACGGTGCAGCGGTCCACGGCTCCGGGCCGACAGAGTCCGCGTTACTGCGTGTCGCCGATTTCCGGCGCGATGGCCGCATGGTTGACGATCGCGACCATCGATATCCCGCCGATCATGTTCCCGAGAAGCGTCGGCAGCAGGAACACGCCGAAGTAATCGCCGATGCTCGCGGCGTGCGTCATCACGGCATACGCGGCCTCGGCCGAACTGGCGATGACGTGCGTCAGCTTGCTCACGCCGACGGTGTAAGTCACGAGCAGGATGGTGAGCAGGCGCGCGGACCGCGCGCTCGGCAAGAGCCAGACCATCAGCGCGATCAGCCAGCCGGCGAAGACGGCGCGTACCAGTGTGACGCCGAAGCCGGCGCTGAAAGGCGCACGCGCGACCTCCGCGAGCGCCGCGTTGACGTCGGGATCGAACACGTCCTTGAACTGCAGAAGCGCGGCGAATACTGCGGTGCCGACGAGATTGGATAACAACACGATAGACCATAGGCGCAGCGTTTTACCCACTGTGCGCAAGTCACGCCGCGTGAGCACGGGCAGCACCGCCGTCAGCGTGCTCTCGGTGAAAAGCTGCTGACGCCCGAGGATGACGAACACGAAGCCGATCGTATATCCCAGGCTTGCAATCAGATGCTGCGATTTGGATGCAGGCAGCTCGCTTTGCAAGATCGCCTGAACGAGAAAGGAGAAACCCATCGAAAGACCGGCCGCGAGCCCGGACCATATGAGCGCCGAGGCCGTGCGCTCCATCGCGGTTTCGCCCTCTTCGCGCACGATTTCGTGGATGACGAGCGCATGCGGCGTCGAATGATCCGCGGCTTGCTCGCGCTGATCGTGGTCGAGGTGGGGCGACTCGGCGCCTGCTTGCGATTCGGACATTGACTCTTCTCCTGAGGCCGCTGCTGCGTGCGTCGTGCACGATGCGATGCGTGCTTACAGCAGATTCGATGCCTGTCGGGCATAGGGCCTGCTGCTGCGACCTCGTTCACCCGAAACAACCGATCCAACCGATACAAGACCGACGATGAAAACCGAGACCTTTTCCCTTGGCGGCTACGACGTCGAGGTATCGACGAAACAAACGCCAACCGGCGACTGGACACCCGAGCTGCGCGTCACCCGCAACGGACGGCCGGTGGCTCTGCCTCAAGTCGAGACGGTCGAACCCAACTGGCTGACGAGCGCGGAAGCGCTGCGCGGCGGCGTCGAACAGGCGCGCCGGCTGATCGATCGATATCTCGCCGGCCACGACAATCAGCACACCGGCGGCGCAATCGGCCATCCGGCGAAGCCCGGCGTCCAGGACAAATGATCTGAATCGCGGCGGCGACGTGCCTGCTTCGAGCGCGACCCGCGATCGTCGCGCGTGTGGCCCTTCGATTGCTCGGCGAGCTTATCCGTCATCCGCAAGCAATCGGGCTTGCAGCGAACGGCCCGCAAGGACCGCAAAATGAAGATCGCACAAGTTGCACCGCTCTATGAAAGCGTTCCCCCCAAAGCCTATGGCGCGACCGAACGCGTCGTTTCCGCGCTGACGGAACAACTCGTCGCCTGGGGTCACGACGTCACATTGTTCGCTGCGGGCGACTCGAAGACCCGGGCGCGCCTTCGCGCGACACATCCGGTGGGACTCTGGCGTGACGAACGCGTGTGGGATACGACGAGCCATCATCTGCGTCAGCTCGACGCCGTCGTGCGCCGCTCCGCGCAGTTCGACCTCGTTCACTTCCACGGCGAGCCGTTTCATCTGCCATTGCAGCGGTATATGTCGTGTCCGTCGCTTACGACCGTGCACGGCCGCCTGCTCGTGCCCGATCACGGTCCGCTCTACGAGGCTTATCCCGATGCGCCGCTCGTTTCCATCTCGGACAGCCAGCGCAAGGACACACCGCACGCCAACTGGATCGGCACCGTGCATCATGGCCTGCCGCTCGATGCCATGCGCTTCTCTCCGAACGGCGGCGACTATCTGCTTTTCGTGGGCCGCATGATGCCCGAGAAGGGAATCGAGCGCGCCGTCGAGATCGCGCGGCGCGCGGGGCTGCCGCTCAAGATCGCCGCGGCCGTGCATCCCGGCGAACGCGCGTGGTTCAGGGAAGAGATATATCCGATGCTGGAGGCCTCGCAATCGTTCGTCGAATATCTCGGCGAAGTGGGCGGCGAGACGCGCCTCGAACTCTTCTCCCACGCGCGTGCGTTGATGTTTCCGATCGGCTGGGAGGAGCCCTTCGGCCTCGTGCTCATCGAGGCGATGGCTTCCGGCACGCCCGCGATCGCTTTCCGGCGCGGTGCGGTGCCGGAGATCGTCGAGCATGGCGTGACGGGTTTCATCGTCGACGATGTCGAACAGGCCGCGCGTGCAGTGCAGAAACTCGGCACCATTCGTCGCAACGATTGCCGGCGCAGCTTCGAGCGGCGCTTCAGCGCCGAGCGCATGACGCGCGATTACCTCGCGATCTATCGCACGCTGCTCGCGGATCCAGCGCGAGGCGGCGAGGAATGGGCACCCGGCGACCCGATGCAGGCATGACGATTGCCGTTCCCGGTTGCATTCACTCGCATAACTGGTCATGCGCATCGCCCAGGTTTCCACTCTTTATGAGAGCGTGCCGCCGCGACGTTACGGCGGCATAGAGCGCGTCGTGTCCTGGCTCACGGAAGAACTCGTGAAGATGGGACACGACGTCACGCTCTTTGCAAGCGCCGACTCGCGCACACGCGCGAAGCTCGTCGCGAGTTCGGACTGCGCCGTGAGACTGCTCGAAGACACCGCCGATCCGCAAGCCTTCCACTTCGCGATGCTCGAGGACGTCGTGCGCGCGTCCGGCGATTTCGACATCGTGCATTTTCATACGGACTACATGAGCTTTCCGTACGCGCGCCGGCTCGATGCCGCGCACGTTACGACGCTTCACTGGCGGCTCGACGTGCCCGGCCTCGACGCGCTTTACCGGCGTTTCGCCGATGTGCCGCTCGTGTCCATCTCCGATGCGCAGCGCGAGCCGATGCCGTGGGCCGGCTGGACCGCGACCGTGCATCACGGCATGCCCGCGGCGTTGCTGCCGTTTCAGGCGCGGGCGGAACAGCATCTCGCGTTCGTCGGACGTATCGCGCCATCGAAGGGACCGGACGCGGCCATCCGCATCGCGCGGCGGGCGAACGTGCCGCTCAGGATCGCGGCGAAGATCGACGAAGCGGATCGCCCCTACTTCATTCGCGATGTCGAACCGCTCATCGAGGCGCCGCACGTCGAATTCGTCGGCGAACTCGACGATCACGGCAAGCGCGGACTGCTCGGCCATGCCCGCGCGATGCTCTTTCCGATCGCCTGGCCGGAGCCCTTCGGCATCGCGATGATCGAAGCGCTCGCGTGCGGCACGCCGGTCATCGCGTTCGGGCGCGGTTCGGTGCCGGAGATCATCGAGCATGGCGTGAGCGGGTTCATCGTGCGTGACGAGGACGAGGCGGTCGAAGCCGTCGCGCGATTGCCGGAGATCGACCGGCGCGCATGCCGCGCGCGCTTCGAGCAGTTTTTCACGGCGGAGCGCATGGGGCGTGCTTATGTCGAGGTCTACGAGCGGCTCGTGCGCGAGCGCACCGCGCGGCTCACATTGACGGAGGTTTGAATGCGCTGCATGGTGGTTGCAAGCGATTACGACGGCACGCTGGCGCAGCATGGCCGCGTCGATGAAGCGACGTGGCGCGCCGTCGACCGGCTGCGCGAATCCGGCCGCCATATGGTGCTCGTCACCGGCCGCGAACTCGACGATCTGCTGAGTCTGTGCGACGGCATCGACCGGTTTTCGTATGTGGTCGCGGAGAACGGCGGCGTGCTCTATCACCCGGCGACGCGCGAACGCACGCTTCTCGCGCCGCCGCCGCCCGCCGCGTTCGTCGAAGCGATGCGGCAACGCGGCGTAAAGCACCTGAGCGTGAGCGAGACGCTCGTCGCCACATCGCGCCCGTACGACGAACAGGCGCACGAAGCGATCCGCGAACTCGGCCTCGATCTGCACGTCGTGTTCAACGGCGACGCGGTGATGATTCTCGCGCCCGGCATCAGCAAGGCGACGGGGCTCGATGCCGCCCTCGATGCGATGGCGCTCTCGCCGCGCAATGCCGTCGGCGTCGGCGATGCGCAGAACGATCATCCGCTGCTGGACGCGTGCGAGTTCGGCGCCGCGGTCGGCAACGCGCTCGATGTGCTGAAGGCGCACGCGGATATCTGTCTCGAAGGCGTCGCCGGGGCGGGCGTCGCGGAACTCATCGACAAGATTCTGGCCGACGACCTCGCACACCTGAGCCGACGCGACGCGCGGCACAACCTGCTGATCGGGCATCGCACCGTAAGCGGCGATGGCGGCGATGAAGACACCGCCGAAACGCTCGAACAGCAAGGCACCGTCGCGCTGCTCGCCGGGCAGTCGGGCGGCGGCAAGTCGACCTTGTTGACCGGACTCATGGAGCGTCTGTGCGCGGCGGGATATCAGTTCTGCGCGCTCGATCCGGAAGGCGATTTCGACAACCTCGAAAAGACGCTCGCCATCGGCAATGCGGAGCACGCGCCCAAAGGCGACGACATCATGAAGTTGCTGCGCCAGCCGCGCCAGCCTGTCGTCGCGAATCTGATGCACGTTGCGTTCGCCGAGCGGCCTTCGTACTGCGCCGAACTGCTCGCCGAGCTGCAATCGACGCGCGCGCTCAACGGGCGGCCGCACTGGATATTGTTCGACGAGGCACATCAGCTTTTCCCGAACGCCGCGAACGCCGCCGACGAAACCCTGCCGGAGCAACTCGGCCCGGCCATCTTCGCGACGGTGCATCCGAACGCGATCTCGCAGCGCGTGCTCGAACGCGTCAACGTGTTCATCGGCGCAGGTCCCGGCGCCTGGGAAGCGCTCGAGGAGTTCGCGCGCGCCGCGGGCATCGCGATGCCGCGCCGGCTATCGGACGCGCCCGAAGTCGGTCAGGCGCTCGTCTGGCGGCGCGAGCCGCTCAGCGGCGACGCCTGGGGCGATCCGCGCATCGTTCGCGTGGAGCCGGCCAAAACGCAGCGTCGCCGTCATGTGCGCAAATATGCGGCGGGCATGCTTATCCCCGAGCGCAGTTTCTACTTTCGCGGGCCGGAGAATCGGCTCAAGCTGCGCGCGCACAACCTCACGCTTTTCCTCGAACTGGCCGATGGCGTCGATGAAGACACATGGCTCTTTCATCTGCGGCGCGGCGACTATTCGACGTGGTTCCGCGATGTAATCGGCGACGCCGAACTCGCCGACGAAACCGCCGCCGTCGAGCGCGAACATCGGGATTCCGCCGAGGAGAGCCTCGCTGCGATCACCCGTCTCGTGCAGGTGCGCTATACGCAGCCCGAGAATCCGGTGTTGCCGAACGTGCTCGCGCCCGGCGCGAAGGGCGGCGAACGAACGCCGCCATGAGAACCGGCTTGCAAGCGTCGCTCCCTTCGAGCGCGCGACCGCATCGCACGATCAGTCTTCTTCGAAGAGATGCCGGTACTGATGCGGCTGCGAGCGCAGATACTGCTTCGGCGCGCGCACCTGTGCGCCCAGCTCCGCCGCGGCGTGCCAAGGCCAGCGCGGGTCGTACAGGGCCGTGCGCGCGAGCGCGATCATGTCGGCATCGCCGGTTCCGACGATGGCCTCCGCCTGTTCGATGCCCGTGATCAGCCCGACCGCGATGACCGGCATCCCGACCGCCTGCTTCACGGCGCGCGCGAGCGGCACCTGATAGCTCGGCCCGACCGGAATCTTCTGCGCCGGATGAAGCCCGCCGCTCGATACGTGAACGGCATCGCAGCCGCGCGCTTCGAGCGCTTTGGCGAATGCGACGGTCTGCTCGATGTCCCAGCCGCCTTCGACCCAATCGGTGCCGGACACGCGGATCGTCACCGGCCGCTCGGCGGGAAATGCGGCGCGCACGGCGTCGAACACTTCGAGCGGAAAACGCATGCGGTTCTCGAGCGAACCGCCGTATTCATCGTCGCGCCGGTTCGACAACGGCGACAAGAACTGATGCAGCAAGTAGCCATGCGCCGCGTGGATCTGAACGAGATCGATGCCGAGACGCGCCGCGCGCGTGGCGGCCGCCGTGAACGCATCGCGGATGCGCGCGAGTCCGGCCGCATCGAGCGCGACCGGCGGCGCTTCGCCGTCCTCATAGGCGACGCTCGAAGGCGCTTCGGTCTGCCAGCCATGCGCGTGATCGGCTGAAATCTGGGCGCCGCCTTCCCACGGCACATCGGTCGATGCCTTGCGTCCCGCGTGACTCAACTGGATCGCGACCGGCATGTCCGACCATCGCCGGATGCCGTCGAGCGTGCGCTTCAGCGCCGCTTCGGTTTCGTCGTTCCAGAGACCGACATCCGCATATGTGATGCGTCCCTCCGGCAGCACGGCCGTTGCTTCGATGGTGAGCAAGGCCGCGCCGGACAGCGCGAGCTGACCGAGGTGAATCAGATGCCAGTCGTTCATGCAGCCGTCTTCGGCGGAGTACTGGCACATCGGCGCGATCACGATGCGATTGGCGAGGGCCAGATTGCGCAAGCGCGCAGGTTGGAACAGTGCAGGCTGTGACATGGACAGGTTCCTTGGCGGTTGTTACGTCGCGAGGGGCGCGACCCATGCCGTCGTCGCCAGCAATGGCTATTCCGTGCGACATTCAAGCCGGGCGCGCGGACATCACAGCAGCTTCGACAACACAGGCAGCAGAACGGGCACGACGAACGCGGTAAACACGCCGTTCAGCCCCATGCCGAGGCCGGCGAACGCGCCCATCTCTTCGCTGACCTGAAAGGCGCGCGCCGTGCCGATGCCATGCGACGCCACGCCGAGCGCGAAGCCGCGCGCCTCGACGTCGGAAACGCGCAGCACATTGAGGATACCCCGCGCGGTGACGGCGCCGAACACGCCCGTCGTGATGACGAGCACCGCCGTCAGCGAAGGCACGCCCCCGATCTCCTTCGCCACGGCCATCGCGATGGGCGTCGTCGCGGACTTCGGCGCGAGCGATGCAATCGACTGACGCGACGCCCCGAGCAAGGCCGCCACGGACACGGCGGATACGATCGCGGTCAGCGAGCCGGCGGCGAGACTCACGAGAATCGGCCACGCGAGCCGCTTCAGATTCGCCCACTGCCGATAAAGCGGCAACGCCAGCGCGACCGTGGCCGGCCCGAGCAGAAAATGCACGAACTGCGCGCCGTCGAAATACGTTTCGTAGGCCGTGCCGCTCGTCTTGAGCACCACGACGACGATGGCCACCGAAATCAGCACCGGATTGGCGAGCGGATTGAAGCGGCACGCCGCGTAGATGCGCTGCGCGATGAGGTACGCGAGCAGCGTGATGGTAAGGCCGAGCAGCGGCGTGGCCGCCAGATAGACCCAGATCGCTCCGAAGTGCGGCACCGGGATCATGTGCGGTCTCCGTGTTCATGGGCGACGCGGCGGCGGCCGCGCAGCATCGCACGCATGACGAGCGCGGTGACGGCGACCGCGAGTGTGGTACTGACTGCAACGGAGAGCACGACGGCAAGCACGTCGCCGCGCAGCGCATGCGCCGAAACCATGATGCCGACGCCCGCCGGCACGAACAGCAGAGACAGGTGCCGGAGCAGTTCGAGCGCCGTGGGTTCGAGCGTGGCCGCGGCGGCCGGACGCAATGCGCAGTATCCGGCGAGCAGAAGCATGCCGATGACCGGGCCGGGCACCGGCAGGCTGAAGAGATAGGAAAGCCCTTCTCCGAGACACTGGAAAACGAGCAATGTAGCAATTGCGGCGAGCATGGGAAAAACTCCTGGTGCGTGCGATGTTCATGCCTTCTTTCGGCAGCGGACGAAGCGTACCCGAGATGCTCGGGAAGCGCGTGACTCGCCCGCACATCGGGCACGGGCTGGTCGATCCATCTGCCCCGCTTGATGCGACTTTGTGCAAAAAAAAGGCCCGCCTGAAAACGGCGGGCTGAAGCCACGGAAGATAACGCGCCATTCAAGGCGCGCTTAAAGTATCGCGCTTTATTTTCATGTCGCAACAGTACGAAGGGCATCCTAACTATTCGTCGTCATGCCACGAACATGCGCGGCATGACGATTGCGAGTCATCGGGCAGCGCGAAGCGCGATTGCTTCGCTCATCCGTTCACATCGATCCGGGAGACACCATGGCTCAACCGACCGAACACCTGCTCGACTGGCTTCGCGACGCGCACGCGATGGAACAGCAAGCCGAGCAAATGCTGCGCGCGCAGTCCGGGCGCCTCGAGCACTATCCGCAACTGAAGGCGCGTATCGATCAGCATCTGGAAGAAACGCTGGACCAGCAGAAGATCGTCGCCGCGTGCATCGAGCGGCTCGGCGGCAGCACATCGACGGTCAAGGATCTTGCCGCCAAGATGATGGCCTTCGCGCAAGCGGCCGGCGGCATGACGATGACCGACGAAGTCGTGAAAGGCGCCATCATGAGCTATGTATTCGAGAACATGGAGATCGCGTCCTACACCTCGCTGATTGCGGCAGCGACGCGCTGCGGCGATGCCGAAACCCGGGCCGCGTGCGAACGGATCCTGCCTCAGGAGCAGGCAATGGCGCAATGGCTGCTCGAACACATCCCTTCCATCTCGACCGAATATCTGGACCGCTCGGCATCCGGTCAGGAAGCGAAGAAATAAGCCTTGCAGAAGGCTTCGACATGTTCGTTCATCCAGTCGTCATACCTAGCCGGAACACACCATGAGCCAGTATCCCGCGACCGACAACCAGCAAGCGAAGGGCCACTCGCTTGCCCGTGGACTCGCATTCTTCAGTCTCGCATTGGGAACCGCCCAACTGCTTGCGCCCCGTACCGTCGCACGCATGTCCGGCCTGCGCGTCAGCCCTGGCCTCGTCAGGCTGTATGGGCTGAGAGAGATTGCCTGCGGCATCGGCATACTTTCGTCGCGCGATCCGTCTCCGTATCTGATGGCGCGCATCGGCGGCGACGCGCTCGATCTGATGACCGTGGCGACGGCGCCACGCGAACGCCGGCAAGGCGCGCACACGCGTGCGCTCGGCGCCTTGCTCAACGTCGCGGGCGTCACCGCGCTCGATGCGCGCGCGGTGACTTCCCTGTCCGATGACCGGGCGCGGCAGCGCAGCGAACGCTCGGAGCATTACGCCCAGCTTTATCTTGACCGCACGGGCTTTCCGCGTCCGGCGGACGAGATGCGCGGCGCAGCGCGAAGCGATGGCAACGGCGCCTGAGTGCGGAGCCGGCAATGCATGCGCTCGTCACGCTGATGGAATAACGCTTGCTCGATCTCACTACCTTCAGCCAATCGAGCGATCACGATGACCCACTTCTCCATGCCTGCATCGCAGTACACAGCGCGTCTGCCGCTGCTTCAATGGCTGTCGGCTCCCGACGAGGATGCCGACGACGATCTCGACGACGTCCTCGACGAAACCGGCGAGATCACCAACCGCAGCAATGGCAAGAGCGGCACCGATACCACGGCGGAACCCGATCCCAAGCCGGACAACCATCAGGCATCGACGAGGCAATCATGACCGACGAACAGACGCCGCAGCATATCGAAGGGCAGCCGGTGCCGGGACACACCGAGAACATCCCGGCGAACCCGAAGGAGCCGGCGCCGCGCGGCCCCAACGAGGATCGCGCGCCGGACGCCGGTCCCGCTACCAAGCCGGGAACACCGCCGGGCACGCAAAGCGAAGGCGACCGCCTGAAGTCACCCGACTGACATCGGCGCTGCCGGTCGAACGCAGCGCCATTTGACTCGATAAGTCCATGAGGAGCACGCCATGAACCGAACCATCACGATCAGGGCCATGTTGATCGCCGCAGTGACGGCGTCCGTCTGCTTGACGTCGGGCTGCAACCGGAATACGAGCGGCGGAAGCACCGCGGCAAGCGACAGCGCAGGGTCATCCGCGCCGGCTGCCGCCAGCTTCCCGGCGACCGCCGCCAGCGACGCACCCGCCGGTGCGAGCCAGTAAGCGAACAGGTACGACTGGCGAGGCGGCGTCGCGCCGCGCATTGCCAGATCGGCTTCGCCCGCGCCGGGGTTGACCGGCTTTGCCGTCGGTCGGATGCGGTGCGGGTAAGTCATCGATTGCTGCGCAATTGAATCGGGATCCGAAACATTCACATCGCGAGAACGTCGCCGCCCTCTTCCAGTCGATTACCCGATACCCTATTCTCCCGGTGCCATCGACATATCGGGCGTACCCGCCGACGTCGAGCGCGCTTTGGCATCCGTCGAATTTACCTCTCTCGGCATGTCCCCCGGAACTCGATTCCAAGGGCTCGATACCGGCTCACTGTGATACGTCATGCCCGACGTGGCGGCACCGTGAGATCCGCCGCTGCCATTTCCACCGTTGCCATTTCCACCTGCAACTGCCGAGCTTGCAGCTAACAACGTCGCGATGGAAACCGACAACGCAAGGGTTCTACGGACATCGAGTTGGTGAAGCATGGGAGTTCTCCAATCTTGTTCAGATTCAAGTAAGTTTTACGGCGTCGGCCACAAATCTACCGACGTATCAGTCAATACGAACGCTCGCCAAACACAGACGCACGGCTTCAAGAAAATCGTGCGAGCAAACAAAAGAATCCATGACGCCGTATCTATCCGGCCCTTAAACACGTCGACGACCGCCGCGCCAACGGTAAGTTTGACGTCGTACGAACATCTGAATAGACTTCGCCTTCGCGCCCCGCCCCGAAGTCCCATGATTGCCCATCAGGAAACATCTGTCCCGGACAGCACTGCGCTCGATATCCCCGTTCCGCCACGCGACTTTGGCGTGACCCGGCGCATGCTGCTCGCCGTGCTTGCAGCATCAATCATCACACCATTGCTTTTTCTCGCCACGTACGGTTATTTCGGTTTTCAAACCAGAATCGCGGATTCGACTGAAGGAATCGACAGACTCTCGCGAGTTGCCGAGGAGCAGGCCGTAAAAGTCCTCGACGTGAATCAGGAGGTATCGCTTCGAATAATGGCCTTTCTCGGTGACGACGGGGATGTCCCACTTCGCGCGCGACAGCAATCTGTTCATCGCTTTCTGAGGCAAACCGCCGAGCGGGTGCCATCGGTTTTCTCGATTGCTGTCTTTGGCCGGAAAGGAAATTTGCTTGCCAGCAGCAGCACCTATCCGGTCGGCCTTCAATCGATTGGAGACCGCTCGGATATCTGGTCTGCACGCCATGCCGCTTCTGCGGCAGTTGGCATGCTGCGGCCCGAACAAATATCCGACCCGGCTCGGGACGTTTTCGATGTGACGTTCCCTCGATACGACTCGAGTGGCCAGTATCTCGGTGTCTTGGCCATATCCCTTCGACGCGATTATTTCTCGTCGTTCTACGACCGGCTGACCGCACATGACCGGGCTTTGACGGTCGGGCTTTTCCGAAGCGACGGTACTACGCTCGTTCGATTTCCCGAGCCAAAAGCGCGACGCGCACCGACAAGCAGTCAACCCTTGCTGGAAGCTATTCAGGCTAATCGGCAAAGCGGACGTCTCAGGGGTTTCTCGACGCTCGACGGCGTCGAGAAGCTCCTGGTGTATCGAGAGGTCGGCTCATACCCGCTTTACGTGACCTCCGGAATCCCGGTCTCGACGGTTACATACAGATGGTTGCGACACGACGGTCTTATCGCCATCGCGACGCTGGTTCCATGCGTAGGCATCTGGTTTCTGGTCGTGTTCAGTTTGAGCCGTCTGAAACGTGAACGAACGGCGTGGGACAGATGGAAAGCCGAGTTCGGGATGCGCGTTTCCGCGGAAGCAACAAGCCGTCAGATGAAGCGTATGGGCGCACTCGGCAATCTCGTGGCAAACGTCGCGCATGACTTCAACAATCTCCTCATGGTGGTCAAGGCGAACATGGAACTGGCCCGTCGCAAGCACTTCAACGGACTGGAGAAAGAAGTCATCGCAGTGGAACGGGCTTCCGCTTCGGCGGAGGTCCTGGCAAGGCGGCTACTCAGCGTCGCTCGCAAGCAACCGCTGCGTGAGGAGTTCGTGGATGTCAAAGATTGGCTCGAACGGGAAGCCTCTCTGATTCAGATGTCGCTCAATGAGCGCATCCGCTTTCACATCAGGTCTTCTGACGAAATCTGGCCAATCTACGTTGACCAAACCGAACTTCAATCGGCGCTGATAAACCTTGCGGTGAATGCCAGGGATGCAATGCCCGGCGGCGGCGACTTTACCATTCGCACCAGGAACATCACGCTCGATACTTCGAAAGGAAGCCTGAAGCCCGGTGACTATGTTGTCATCGCTTGTTCCGATACCGGCGTCGGCATGCCGGCATCAGTGATGCAACGCGCATTCGAGCCGCTTTTTACGACCAAAGCCGCGAACGCTGGCACGGGGCTCGGCCTTGCGCAGGTCATCGCGATGTGCGAGCAGGCGCGAGGAACAGCACGCATCGAGAGCGAGGAAGGTAAAGGAACGACCGTGTCGCTCATTCTTCCCCGTGGCTCCGGGCAGGCCGAAGCCAAAGCGACGACCGTGTCTCCCTCACCACCCGTAACGGTGACGGAGGCGACCAAGGGTTCCATTTTGCTGGTCGAAGACAACGAAGAAGTGGCCGCGGGACTTTCGGCCGTACTGGAGGTGTTCGGCTGGCAATCCCGACACGAACTCACCGGAGATGCAGCGCTAGGTCTGCTGGAGGACGGCGCGAAGTTCGATCTCATTCTCTCCGACATTCAAATGCCTGGGCTCAACAACGGAATCGATGTTGCGGAAAAAGTGCGGCGGAAATGGCCGAAGCAGGCTATTGCGCTGATGACCGGCTATGCCGATGAGTTCGAACGAGCAAAAAACGCCGGTGTAACGATTCTTTCCAAGCCCTTCAACATCGACGACCTTCAGGCTTTGCTGCAGAGCGTAGCACCCGCGATCAGGTGATTCGTCACTCTCGCCCATCGCCGCCAACGCGATGAACATCGTCGCTGCCGCAGCAAATGGAAGCGGAGTCAGCCGCTTCGCCGACTTAAGCCGTCACCGCCGTGCGCTGACGACTGACAAGCTGATTGTCCTTGCCTTCGACGAGGCGAGTCAGCGCGATATCGAACTGAATTTCCTTGTAAGCGTCCGCCTTTAGACCGAGCGCAAAGCCGCCCTTCTTTTCGACGACATGAGGAATCAATTCCTCGCGCGTGGCATACGCGAAGTCATCCCAAATGAGCGGATCGCCCTCGATGTTGATCTGCGTGGTCAGCTTGCGGAAGTTATCGCTCGTCACGAAGAAATGAACGTGTGCAGGACGATTGCCATGCCGTGCAAGCGCGTTCAGCAATTCTTGCGTCGAACCGTGAGGCGGGCATCCATAGCCTACGGGCATGAGCGTGCGGAACTCGTACTTGCCGTCTTGTCCTGTTCTCACCGCGCCACGCAAGTTGAAGTCACTCTGTGCGCCGGTCGGATCGAAATGCGAGTAGAAGCCTTTGGAGTTTGCATGCCAGCACTCCACGACGGCATCCGCGACAGGCTTGCCGTCGGGACCGGTTACGGTGCCGCGAATGACAAGCGGCCCGGCGTCATCGTCCGGATTGAGGTCGATCTTCGCCACACCATCGCGCAACGGTGCGCCCGCCACATACAGCGGACCTTCGATGGTGCGCGGTGTGCCGCCGTGAATGTCCGCGTGACGGTCCTGCGCATCCATGCGAATGTCGAGAAACTTCTCGAGACCGAGACCCGCCGCGAGCAAGGCCGCTTCCCCGTCGCGACCGAGCCGGTTGAAGTAGTTCACGCCTGCCCAGATTTCATCGGGCGTCATATCGAGGTCGTCGATGGCCTTGAACAGGTCGCTTAGCAGCCGATGCGTGATCTGCTTCGCACGTGCATTGCCGTTATCGCTGCCGAGATTGGCGGCGGCCGAAAGCAGGCCCTGAACTTCCTTCGTATCGAATACTTTGACGCTCACGATGTTGTCTCCATAGGTATGGGGGGGTACGACACAGGTCTTCCGTTCCGCGGTACCACGCGCGGACTCACGCGTCGTCTCGACGACAAATTAGGCCGCACCCGCATATCCGTCAAATAGATCAAATGTGGTTGATGCCATCCGTGAAATGGATGACATCCCGGCGCGAATCGGCTGGCTTCAAAACTTGTGGCGGATGCCCACGCGGACCGTGCTTTGACGATCGCTCGTCGACGGCGTGAGGTTGTTGATCGCCGCAACCGCCGCTGTGCCGGTGGAATCGATGCCGGATGCCTTCTGGTACACGCCGATCAGATAGACATCGGTGCGCTTAGACAGGAAGTAATCGGCGCCGAGCGCGCCTTGGTAATACTTGGCGCCGGGATTGTTGCCGGTGGCCGAATCGACGTCGCCGCCCTTCGTGTAGTCGAATGCCGCGCCGAGCAGGAGCGCCGGCGTGAGCTGATACCTGAAGTTGACTTCGACGTTATTGAAGTTCGCATTGCCGGAATAGCCGCGCGGATTGGGACCGGAGTTCGCGGTATCGCCGAGGTTCTTGAACTGCACGTTGGAATACGTTGCACCCACCGTGGCCGCGCCGAATGCATAAGCAGCGCCCGCCGCGACCACCTGATAGGTACGAGCCGATGCATAGCCGCTATAGACGGGCGAAGAGATAAAGTTCGCGCTCGCAGCGGGCGGCGTGCTTGCGCCGTTGTCGCCGAAGAAGCCGACGTTCGGATTGCGCGCGTTCAGGTAACCGACGCCCAACGTCAGCGGGCCGTTCGCATAGCCCGCACCGAGCGACCACAATTGGTTGCGCGAGACCGCACCCGCGACGCCGCCCAGACTGTAGACGCCGCCGAAGGTAACGCCGTAGTAAGCCTTACTGACGAACTTGATCGCGTTGTTCACGCGATACGCGTTGTTGAGGTTATCCAGATCGCCTGGATGCGCGCCGATATATCCCGCCCACTGGGTACCGGACTCGAACGGGCCCACATAATCCACGACCGAATCGTATTGCCGCCCGAGCAACACGGCGCCGTAAGCACTGGACAAGCCCACGTACGCCTGCCGGCCGAACATCAGACCTTGCGTGCTGCCGCGATTCTTCTGCGCAAGCGAGCCGTTATTCAGGTCGAAGCCGTTCTCGAGTACGAACAGCGCAGCAAGCCCGCCGCCAAGCTCTTCCCTGCCTCTCAATCCCCAGCGGCTGGCCTGCATGACGCCGCTCGACAGGTTGTAGAGATTGTGGCCGCCGGCGTTCGATGTCCAGTTGAAGCCATCGTCGACGATGCCGTACAGCGTCACCGCGCTTTGTGCGTGCGCCGTGCCTGCAACTGCAAGCAGCGCCAGAGAAGTTCCCAAGGCGAGTTTCATACGTGCGTGTTCCATGCGAGTCGTTCTGTTGATTGACGCAATGAAGGCTCATTGCGGTGATGAATGCGATGCGCCACGCAGTCTGCGGCCGCTCGTTTCACGCGGCAAATAAGCCAAAAGCATGACCGGCGATAAGCGCGATCGATATGTCATGCGAGGCAAGGGCTATTCCGTACGACATGCAACGGCACATGCACCAGATTCATGTCGCGCATTTTTGTCTCGAATTTGACCGCGATTATCGAGGCTCATATCGTGGGCCCATCGCATCGCATCGATACGACTCGCACCGCTTCTTGAGCATCAGGGAAGCGGGAACCATCACCTCATGTCTTCCCCAACCATGAACCCTGAAGCTCTGAATTCCGACCTGAGCGCGCTCGCTCAAACCCGATCGGCTCGTCGCCCAAGCAACGTGCGCCGTGCAGTCACGACGGCAGTGCTCGGCCAGATCCTCGAGTGGTATGACTTCTTTCTGTACGGCACCGCCGCCGCGCTCGTCTTCGGCAAGCTGTTCTTTCCGGTCGGCACCGATCCGCTCACGGGCACCATCGCCGCATTCGGCGGCTTCACGGTCGGCTTCATCGCGCGACCCATCGGCGGCGTGCTATGCGGACATATCGGCGACCGTTACGGCCGCAAGGTCGTGATGATGCTGACCCTTCTCACGATGGGCACCGCCACGGTCCTGATGGGCGTTTTGCCGACCTATCAGCAGGTCGGCATTGCGGCGCCCGTGATGCTCGTTCTGTTGCGCATTCTTCAGGGACTGGCCGCCGGCGGCGAATGGAGCGGCAGTATCCTGCTGATCCACGAGAACGCGCCGCAATCGAAGCGCGGCGCGCTCGCGGCGTGGAGCCCGTGTGGCGCGGCACTCGGCTTCGTCCTGTCCACCGGTGCGTTCCTGCTGGTGCAGAACTTGCCGGCGGGCGACTTTCAGAGCTGGGGATGGCGCCTTCCGTTTCTCGCGAGCGCCGCACTCGTTCTTCTCGGCTTGTGGATGCGCCGCTCCGTCGGAGAAAGTGCCGCATTCGCCGAAGTCAAGGCGACGCGCCACGAAAGCCGGATGCCTGTCATCGAAGTGCTGCGCCAATGTCCGCGCGAAGTGCTGACCGTGTTCGGCCTGCGCTTCGGCGAGGGCGCGGCGTCCTACCTCTTCTTCGCATTTTCGATCGCCTACGGGCAGTTTCTGGGCATCAGGTCGAGTTGGGTTCTGAGCGGCCTGTGCATTTCGATGCTGCTGATGATCCCCGTTTCGCTCTTCTTCGGCTGGGTGACCGACAAGGTCGGACGCAAGCCGGTGTATCTCGCCGGCGCAATCGCCATCGTACTGGTCGCGTGGCCGTACTTCGCGCTGCTCGGCTCGGGCGAGTACTGGAAGGTGGTTGCGGCGCTCGTCCTCGCGAACAGCATCACGCTCGGCATTCTCGAAGGCGCGCAACCCGCGTTCATCAGCGAGATGTTGCCGGTGCACCTGCGTTTCTCGGGACTCGGCATTGGGCGGGAAGTCTCTTCCGTACTCGGCGGCGGCCTCTCGCCGATGATCGCCACCGCGTTGCTCGCCCACTATCACAGCGCCGTGCCGGTCGCCATTTATCTGGGCGTACTCGGCCTGATCACCGTCGTCGCCACGCTGCTCGCACGCGAGACGTATCCCAAAGCGATGCGCGCCGCTGCACGCCGTCAGCCCGAATGACATCGACACACATCGACCGAGAGGTATCACCTATGCAAGCCCTTCGAAGCGAAGCCATCATCGATACGCAAAACGACTATCCCGAGTACGCCGGACCGCTGCACCTCGATACGCTGATCGAGGAAGTCGAGCGCCGCCGCGACGAGTTCGACGCCCTGTCCCACGTGCCGCGCGATATGGTCGGCAAGATGAAGCGCGCGGGGATTTTCCGCGCGAGCACGCCCAAACGTTTCGGCGGCGATGCGCTGCCGCCCGCGCGCTTCCTCGAGATGCTCGAACGTATCGCGATCGCGGACGGATCGGCCGCCTGGGTCGCGGCGTTCGGCTCCGCGAACACGTACCTGGCTTCACTGTCTGTGGAGACCCAGGCGCGAATCTATGCGGCCGGTCCCGATCAGGTCTTCGCGGGCGGCTTGTATCCGCTGCAAAAGGCCGAGCGCGCGCCTGGCGGATTCCTCGTGTCGGGACAGTGGCGCTTTGCGAGCGGCTGCAAGGGCGCGGACTGGATCGGCGTGGGAATCGGCGGGGCGCCGGCCGGCACCGACGACAAGAACGCCGGCAAGCCTTTTACTGCGGTTTTCCCGGCGAGCGAAGTGGAGATCGTCGATAACTGGAACGTGGTCGGCATGCAGGGCACGGGCAGCCATGATCTGCGCCTGAAGGACAAATACGTCGAGGAACAATGGACCTTCGTGCGCGGCGGCACGCCGCTGATCGATGAACCGCTGTACCGGTATCCCGCCGTCGCGTATCAGGCGCAGGTGCATGCGGCAGTGAACATCGGCCTGGCGCGCGCGGCGCTCGACCTGCTGGCGGGGATGTCCGGCGTGACGAAAACCACGACCGGTGCGCCGCGTCTCGCCGATCGCGCCTACTATCGTTCCGGGCTCGCGCAGGCGGAAGCACAACTGCGCAGCGCGCGGGCGTTCTTCTTCGAGTGCGCGGAAGCATCGTGGCGCACGGTGCTCTCGGGCGACCCGGTGTTGCCTGCCGAAGCAAACTTGCTGCGTCTGTCGGCGACGCACGCCGCCCACACCTGCGCCGATATCGTGATGCAGGCGTACAAGATGGCGGGCATCGGCGCGATCTATCGCGAGAACCGGATGCAGCGTCTGGTACGCGATTCGATCGTCGTCACGCAACACGCCTTTCTCGGCGAAGGCAATTACGACGCATCGGGCGCGATCTTCGTCGGCATTGCGCCCGTTACGCCGTATCCCTGAACCCGCGAATCCTGAAAGGACATCTGCCATGACACACGATCAAGCGCGCACACAGTTTCGCAACGCGATGGCCTCGCTCGGCGCCGCCGTCAACGTCATTACCACCGACGGCCCGCACGGACGCTGCGGTATCACGGCAAGCGCCGTGTGCTCGGTGACCGATACGCCACCCACGATGCTCGTCTGCATCAATCAGTCGAGTTACGTTCACGATGTGCTGCTCGGTAACGGCCGGGCGTGCATCAACGTGCTGGGCGCGCACGCGCAGGAACTGGCGCGCGTGTTCGCGGGCATGGACGGAGGCTCGATGGACGAACGCTTTGCGCGCTGCGGTTCGCGGCCTGGCGCATTGCAACTTCCCGTGCTCGACGATGCAATCGCGAGTCTCGAAGGCCGTATCGTCGACAGCAAGCAGGTCGGTTCGCATTCAGTGCTTTTCGTACAGGTAGAACACATCGGCTCGCGCGAAGACGGCGATGGGCTTGTGTACTTCGGCCGGCAGTTTCATCGGCTCGCGCGCGCGGCTGCTTCCTGCGAGGCGGCGTAAGCATGCAAATCTGCCTGTTTCTGATCGATGCGGGCGGGCAGCGCCCGCTGGTCGATATTGCGCCATTGCAGCGCATCGACGGCTTGCGCAGTCTGGTCGTGCACGAGCCGATGGCGCAACACGTCGATCCGCGCATTCCGCCCGCGGCCGATGCGCCATCGTGCGTGCTTCAACTGTATTTCGATGAACTCGCCGCGCTCGAAGCTGCCGCGAGACTCGATGGCCCGATCCATCGCGCGCTTCGAGAACCTTTGATCGCCGGGCGCTTCATGCAGCAAGTCATGGCCGTGCGCGCGCTGGCCTCGCACGCGCCATCCACCCAAGCGCGCATTCAGCGCTGCACCTATCTCGTCGCGTACGAAGGGCCGGCCGAGGACTTCGACACATGGCTCGCGCATTACCTGCGGCATCACGCGCCGTTGATGTCCACCTTGCCGCGATTGCGCGAGCTGGAGATCTACACGCGCATCGATTGCACCATCGGCCTGCCTTGCACGCGCGCGAATGCGATGCAGCGCAACAAGGTCGTCTTCGACGATGCGTCCGCGCTCGCCGACGCACTCGCCTCGCCGGTGCGCGAATCGATGCGGCGCGATTTCCATACCTTGCCGCCCTATCGCGGAGCCACGCCGCATTTTGCAATGCACAGCACATACGGTAATCTCGCCACACATTGATGGCCGCATGGCGCGACCAGCGCTCGTTCGTGAGTCAACCGTGTATGACGAAGCTCAACTCCGGTATCGCCGATCTCAATCTGCTGCGCGTGTTCCTCGCCATCTGGGATTTGCGCAGCCTGACCGCCGCCGGCGAACGTCTCGAACTGACGCAGCCCGCGGTCAGTCATGCGCTACGGCGCTTGCGCACGATCTTCGGTGATCCGCTTTTCGTGCGCACGCCCGCCGGCATGGTGCCGACCGATGCCGCGCATCGGCTGTATCCGCCGCTCGCGCAGGCGTTGTCGATCATCAACGAGGCGGTCCAGCAACTCGCCAGCTTCGATCCCGCGACCGCCCGGCGCGTGTTTCGCATTTCGATGTCGGACATGTCGGAATTCTTTTTTCTGCCGCCGCTCGTCGCGCTGCTCGACCGCGAGGCGCGCGGCATTCGAATCGAAGCGGTCAATGTTCCGGTGGAATCCGTAAGCAGCGCCATGCGCGCCGGAGAAATCGATCTTGCGCTCGGCTATGTACCGGGTCTCGACGCGGGATGCGTGAGCGAGACGCTATTCGTCGACGAGCATGTATGCGTCGTGCGCGCCAATCATCCGTTACGCAAGTCGCGGCCGACACGCGACGACCTGACCGCCTTGCGCTACGTCTACGCGAGCACCAACGCGACGGGCCATCGCATGGTCGAGCAATGGCTCGACGAGCTGAATTTCAAGCGCGATGTCGCGGTCCGGCTGCCGCATTTCGTCGTGGCGCCCGAAATCGTGATGAACACGGACCTTGCCGTGCTCTTCCCCAAGAGCATCGCGCTGCGCTTCAATCGTAGTAAGGCCTTTCGCATTCTGCCATTGCCTTTTGCGCTGCCGCCCATCGAGATTCAGGTGCACTCGCACACGCAATTCACGAGCGATCCGGGCGTAGCGTGGCTGCGCAATACGATCCATTCGATGTTTCGCCAGCCCGACGCGTGACGCTCATTTGCTGCGCTGATATCACGCGTTCTTTTCGGCGAATTTGACCGGGGTGAGTGTCGCCACGACACTGTTTGTCATGCGAAGCCTCAAGAAGGCTGCAGCCCTTCTCATTCAATGCGAGCAGACATGGCAACAGTTCATACCTCGACCGCCGAAACCAGCGCAGCAATGCCGGATCGCACGCTCAGACGTATCGTCATTGCGTCGGTCGCGGGCAACGCGATGGAGTGGTACGACTTCTTCGTGTACGGAACGGCGGCCGCACTCGTGTTCGGCAGTTTGTTTTTTCCGGCCAATGCGGACCCGCTGATCGGCACGCTCGGCGCGTTCGCGGCATTCGCGATGGGCTTCGTCGCACGGCCGCTCGGCGGTATCGTGTTCGGCCATATCGGCGACCGTTATGGACGGCGCGCGTCGCTCGTCTGGACATTGCTCATCATGGGCTTCGCGACGTTCGGCATCGGCCTGTTGCCGACTTACGATCACGTCGGTCTGTGGGCGCCTGTTGCGCTCGTCGCACTTCGCCTGCTGCAAGGCATCGCGTCCGGCGGCGAATGGGGCGGCGGCGTACTGATGATCAGCGAGAACGCGCCGCCTGAAAAGCGCGGCTATTACGCGGCGTGGAGTCAGCTCGGCGTCGGCGGCGGTTTCGTTCTTTCCTCGGCGGCGTTTCTCGCGGTGCAGGCCTTGCCGCACGATCAGTTCATCTCGTGGGGATGGCGCCTGCCGTTTCTCGCGAGCATCGTGATCTTCGCGCTCGGCGTCTACATTCGTCATAGCCTGCCTGAGAGTCGCGACTTCGCGAACGCGGAAGAAGCGGGCAAGACGTCGCATATGCCGGTGCTCGAAGCGATCAAGCGTCATCCGAAGGAAATACTGATGGCGATGGGCCTGCGCGTCGCGGAGAACGGCGGCGCGTACATTTTTCTCGCGTTTTCGCTGGTGTACGGGAAGTTCATCGGCATTCCGAATTCGACGATGCTCACCGGCGTCATGCTCGCGATGGTCGTCGAAATGATCGCGATGCTGCTGTGGGGCAAGCTCTCCGATCGCATCGGACGCAAGCCCGTGTATATGATCGGCGCCGCATCGCTCGCGGCGATGGCCTTCCCGTTCTTCTGGCTGCTGGACACGCATTCGACACCGCTCATCTGGCTTGCGCTGGTGCTTGGCACGGCCGTCTGTCACGGCGCGATGATCGGCACCTTGCCTGCGCTCGTCGGCGAATTGTTCAGCACGGAAGTGCGCTACTCGGGCGTTGCGCTCGGGCATGAAGTGGCTTCGATTTTCGCTGGCGGTCTGTCGCCGCTCCTCGCGACCGCGTTGCTTTCGCACTATCACGCGTCCTGGCCCGTCGCGGTGTTTCTCATCGCGCTCAGTCTCGTGACGGTCGTCACGCTGCGCTTCACGCACGAAACGCGTCATCAGTCACATTGATGCGATACACGATTTTTAGCCTATTTTTCTTATTCGGCGTGCGGCTCTAAGATCGATGCATGGTTGTGGGAAACACATCGAAAGGAAGGCGATCATGCAAGCTCAAACCGTGAAAGTCCGAGTCGACGCGTTGCGCGAGGAAGCGCACGGCGTGCGCTCGTTCAGCGTCTCGCGAATCGACGGCGCGCCCTTCGAACCCTATGAGCCCGGCGCGCATATCGATGTGACCGGCCCCTCGGGTGTCACGCGTCAGTACTCGCTCTGCGGCGATCCGGCATGTCTCCGGACGCAGATCTTCGCGGTCAAGAAGGAAGCGCAATCGCGCGGCGGTTCACGCTCGCTTCACGAGGAAGTGACCGTGGGCTCCGAGCTTTCCGTCGGCGCGCCGCGCAGTCTGTTCCAGCTTCACGCGGCCGCAAGCGAGCACATTCTGATCGGCGCGGGCATCGGCATCACGCCCTTGCTGTCGATGGCTTATCGGCTCGTCGCGAGCAATGCGCGCTTCACGCTGCATTACTTCGCGCGCAGCGAGGCGCATGCGGCATTCATGACCTTGCTGACGCGTGCCCCGTTCAACGCGTACGTGAAGCTGCATTTCGGCGTCGAGCGGCACGAGCAGCGCGACAAGCTCGACGAATGTATCCGCGATGCCGGTCCGAACGCACACGTCTACACATGCGGGCCGAGCGCCTTCATGGATGCCGTGGTGGAGACGGCGCAAGCTCGCCTGCCCGCGGACGCGATCCATCTGGAACGCTTCAAAGCCGAGCCGATTGCCACGGCCGAAGCCTCGTTGGACAGCTTCGAGGTGCAACTCGCAAGCAGCGGACAAACGGTTCGCGTGGACAAGAGCACGTCGATCGTCGATGCGCTCGCCTCCATCGGCATAGAAGTCGATACCTCGTGCGGCGAAGGCGTTTGCGGTACGTGCATGGTCGATGTCGTGAGCGGCGAGCCCGAGCATCGCGATCACTGTTTGAGCAAAGCGGAACGCGCGAGCAACAGCGTGATTTGCTGCTGCGTGTCGCGTTCCCGTTCGCCCGTGCTGGTGCTCGATCTCTGAGCGAAATCACATCGTCTTGAAGCTCGCGAGGGTGTCGGTCATCAGGGCGCGCATCCACGCGTTGCCTTCGTCGTCGTGAAAGTGTTCGTGCCAGTGCATCGTCACGGCCACTCTCGGCAACGGTACAGGCAGCGCGTAAATGTTGAACGCCTCGCCTCTGTTGAGGATATGCGCGAGCTTTTCCGGCAGCGTGGCGAACAGATCCGTTGCAGCCAGCACGCCGGGCACCGCCACGAAATGCGGCAACGCCAGCGCGATATTGCGTCCGACGCCTCGTCCGCGCAGCGCATCGTCGAGCGCGTCATGGCTGTGTTCGAGCGAGCGAACCTGAACGTGCGACGCGGCAAGGAACTGCGCGAGCTTCAGCTTGGTGCCTTCGGGCAGATCGTCGCGCTTGCGGGTCATGCATACATACGACTCCTCGAAGAGCACGCAATGGCGCGTGCGCGGCAATAGCGACGGCAAGTTGCCGATCGCGAAATCCAGCCGGCTCGCGCGCAACGCTTCTTCGATTTCTTCGACCGGCAACGGCTCGACCACCAGCTTCGCGCGCGGCGCGGCATCGTGCAACGCGGCGCAGATCGCCGGCAGATACGCCATCTCCCCCGCATCCGAGAGCGACAGGCGAAAGGTACGCGTGCTCGTCGCCGGATCGAAACGCTCGGCGTAACGCAACGCCTGCCGCACGGTGTCGAGCGCGCGCCCGACGATCTCGGCCAATTCCAGCGCGACGGGCGTGGGCTGCATGCCCGTGCGCGTGCGGATGAATAGCGCGTCGTCGAACAAGGTGCGTAATCGCCCGAGCGAATAGCTGACCGCCGGTTGAGAGAGCGCGAGACGCTCGCCTGCGCGCGTCAGGCTGCGCTCTTCCACGATAGCCTGGAAAACGCGCAGCAGATTCAGATCGATATGGTCGATGGATGTCATGACGGGCCGTCCGAGATATAGGCCGCACTGATTGAACGACCTGTTTTTAATCGATTTGACGCATGATCCTCGAAAAGCGAGACTGATGTCAACGAGAGGATTTGCCGAGCGCCCAGCCAAGCTCGCGTCAGTCGTTCGATCAGCCACTCAACTTCTCCGAGGAATACGATGAGTACGCCGACCTATCAGACCATCGACACCAGCGCGCTCGCCAGGCGCGCGGAGTCCGATCGCATTGCGCCTTCGCTTTACTACGATCCGGAGTTGTTCGAGGCCGAACTCGAACGCATCTTCTACAAGACGTGGGTGTGGGTTGCGCATGACAGCGAGTTGCCGAAGCCCGGCGACTTCGTGACGACGACCATCGGCCGTCAGCCGGTCATCGTCGTGCGCGACAAGACCGGAACCGTGAACGTGTTGCAGAACCGTTGCCGTCATCGGGGCGCGACCGTCTGCGAAGAGCACAAGGGCAACGCCAAGGGTTTCACATGCCCGTATCACAGCTGGTCCTATGCGCTCGACGGCACGCTGCGCGCCCTGCCCTACGGCGATGGTTATGAAGGCGTGTGCGAGAAAGGCGATCTGCCACTCAAGAAGCTGCGCGTGGGCGTTTATCAAGGGCTGATTTTTGCGAGCTTCGATGAATCGATCGAACCGCTCGAGGACTTCCTCGGCGGCGCCAAACCGTGGATCGATCTTTTCATGAAGCAGGGCGCGGGCTACCCCATCAAGGCGAATGGCGAGCACAAGTTCAGGTTCAAGGGCAACTGGAAGATCCAGCTCGAGAACACGACGGACCTGTATCACTTTCCCGTCGTCCATAAGTCATGGATGAAGTCCATCGACGATGAAACGGCCGCCGTCATCACGAGCTTCATGACGAGCGACAAGGCGTTCTGCCGATCGCTCGGCAATGGTCACAGCCTTGCCGTGCTGATGCCGGAATTCGTCGATCTCGATCAGGACGACGGCGCGCCGCTGCCCGAACGTTTCAATGAACTCGCCGCGCAACTCGCAGAGAAACACACGCCAGAAGAAGTGCGCCGCATCGTGCGTTCGCTGATGGGCGTCGGCTTCAACCTCAATCTGTTTCCAAACCTCGCGCTTTCGATGGCGTTCTTCCGCGTGCTGCGCCCGATTTCCGCGGTGGAAACGGAAATCCGCCATGTCGCGCTGGGAATGGACGGCGGCCCCGAGGAAGCCAATCGCGCGCGCTTGCGCATGCACGAGCACTTCCAGGGCCCGTTGGGCTTCGGCAGCCCTGACGACGCCGAAGCGTGGGAGCGCGTGCAGCGCGGCTCATACGCCGGCCCTGACGTACCTATCCTCGTGAACCGCGGCCTCAACCGCGAAACGACCGCACCGAACGGTGAGAAGACCGCGCATTCGACCGACGAAACCGGCATGCGCGAAGCCTACAGACAATGGCGCGCGATGATGGAGCAAGCATGATGGACGAACGCAACGCACTCTTCACGGACCAGACCTTGGCGCGCGCGATCGCATTCATCTGGCGGGAAGCGGAACTGCTCGACCGCCGGGACTATCGCGCCTGGCTGGATCTGTGGGACCCGAAAGGCCATTACGTCGTGCCGATCGATCCGCGGACGACCGACTACGCGTCCACGCTCAACTACGCATACGATGACCATCACATGCGCGAGTTGCGCGTGCAGCGCATGACGTCCGGCTTTTCGGCGTCGGCCTCCGATGCGGCGCGCACGGTACGCACGGTGTCGCGCTTCACGCTCTCTGGCGACAGCGCGGACCTCGTCGAGGTCAAGTCCTCGCAGATCGTGATTGCCTACAAGCGCGGTCTGTCCACGATCTTTGCTGCCGACCTGACGCACAAGATCGATATGTCGAGCGGCGAGCCGCGTCTGTCGGAGAAGGTGATCCGCCTGATCGACTCGACCGAGGCGCTGAGCGCCATCGGCTTTCTGCTTTGAAGTCATGCGCGCGTCGTGTCGATGTCGGTCGTCCGGCATTGCCTTCAGCGATGCGCGCGCTATCCATTCGCTACGTTCATGCCAACACTCGAAGTCTATTTGCCTCAAGGTCACGCCGACGAACGCAAGGCATCGCTCATTCAAGGGCTCACGCAAGCGACCGTCGACGCGATCGGTGCGCCGGCCGAATCCGTGCGCATTCTGCTGTCGGAGTTGCCCGCATCCGACAGCGGCCTCGGCGGCAAAGTCAGCGCGGCGGGATTGCCCGTCATCATCGCGATCCTGATTGCTGGCCGCACGCAGACGCAGAAAGAAGCGCTGATCGCGCATCTGTCGGAGACCGGCGCTTCCGTGCTGAATGTGCCCTTGCAGTCCACGCGCGTGTTGATCAAAGACATCCCGAATACCGATTTCGGCTTGGGCGGAAAGACCGCTCGCGCCTTGGGCCGATAAGAATACGTGAAGCCATGACGGACAAAATCATCGAGAGCCTGCAGGCGCGCTTGCGCGTGCTCGAAGCGCAGAACGCGGTGCGCAAGACCATCGCCCGATACATGGCGCTCTGCGATGTGCCGGCACGCGCGCTCGAAGGTGAATCGCTGACGGCACTCTTCAGCGATGACGCCGTGTGGGAAGGCATCGGTCCACAGTACGCGGACAAGTTCGGCCGCTTGGCGGGGCCGAACGCTATCGTCGCGATGCTGCAACGCTACCTGCCGCCCACGCCGCACTTCGCGACCAACGTCCACTTCCTGACGAGCGAGCATATCGAAGTACAAGGCGATACGGCGAAGGGCCGCTGGATCATGTTGCAGGCATCCGGATATGTCGATGCACACGCCGAGCTCATCTCGGCGCGGCTCGATGTGGATTTCACTCCGTCGCCTCACGATGAAGACGTTTGGCTGATTCGCCACTTCCGCACCGAACGCCTTTTCGACGCGCCCTGGCAACTCAACCCCGCGCAAGGAGTCCGTGCATGAGCGCCTTTTTGCAGCAATTCGATCTCGCGACGCATGCCGCCGCCGATGCACCGACGATCGCGATCAAGGACAGTATCGACATAGCCGGCTATCCGACGACCGCGGCCAGCCGCGCACTCGCCGATGCGCCGCCCGCACCGCGCCACGCGCAAGTCGTGCAGCGGCTGCTCGATGCGGGCTGGCGCATTACAGGCAAGGCGAACATGCACGAACTGGCGTTCGGCATGACAGGCCTCAACGACTTCAGCGGCACGCCCGTCAATCCCCAAGATCCGGCGCGCATTCCCGGCGGATCGTCGAGCGGCTCGGCATCGGCGGTGGGGCTCGGGCTCGTCGATGCCGCCCTCGGCACCGATACCGGCGGCTCCGTGCGTTGCCCCGCGGCATGCTGCGGCGTGATCGGCCTGAAGCCGACTTTCGGGCGCGTGTCGCGTGAAGGTATCGCGCCGCGCCAGACGTCGCTCGACTGTGTCGGCCCGTTTGCACGGGCGATGAACACGGTCATCGACGTAATGCTCGCAATCGATCCGTCATTTCAGGGCGGCCGTGCGCGCCGCGACGTGACAGCGATACGCGTCGCGTTGCCCGATGTGCAAGCCGAAGGTCGGATCCGCGACGCGGTGGCGAGCGCGGTCGCGCGCAGCGGACTCGCGTCGCGCGCCGTGCAGCTCGAATCCATTCAGGATGCGTTCACGGCCGGTCTCGCCGTCATCAACGCCGAGACTTGGCGCGCGTTCGGTCATCTCGTCGGCAGCGGAAAGCTTGGCCCGGATATCCTGGCGCGGTTGAGCGCCGCCGCGAACACGCCGGTATCCGAGCTCGATGCAGCCGAGCGCATACGTCGCGACTTCACGGACGAGGTCGATCGCGTGCTGGCGGACGCCGACGTCCTCATTCTTCCGACCATGCCATCGCTGCCGATCACGATCGAGGCCGCGCGCGCGGGCACTCCGGTGATCGCAATGTCGTCGCTTATCCGGCCTTTCAACCTGAGCGGACATCCGGCGCTTACGTTACCGGTTCCGGTTGAAGGGGCGTCGCTCAAGGCGGGATTGCAGATTGTCGGCCGCAAAGGCGATGACGAGACGGTGTGCGCGGTGGCCGCATACATCGAAGCGATGCTCGCTCCGCATGCGTAACGAGCCGACGAGCCGTGCGCCTCTCAACGCAAGTTCGAGTCGAGCGGCAGACGCACGGTGAAAGTCGCGCCCTGCCCGCGTCCGGCGCTCGCAACATCGACCGTTCCGCCGTGCAGGCTCAGGATGTTCTTGACGAGCCACAGTCCGAGCCCCAGGCCGCCGACGCGTCCGCTCGACTGCGGCGCGATCTGCTGAAAGCGGTCGAAGACGTCCGGCAGCGCATCGGGTGCAATGCCGCGCCCCGTGTCCTGAACGGTCAGCACCGCCTGGCCGTCCGATGTGCTCACGGAAATGGACACGCTGCCCGCGTCCGTGAATTTCACCGCGTTCGTGAGCAGATTCCAGACGACTTGCTCGAGGCGGCTTTCATCCGCCATGACGATGCACGGCTCGACGTGCGGCGTCTGCAATCGCAGGCCCTTGTGCTCCGCGGTCTTGCGGATGTCTTCGACGACGTTGAGCGCGAGCGCACCGATATCCACCGGCTGCAGATGAACCGAGAGCTTGCCGGTAACGACCGCGCCGCTATCGAGCAGATCGTCGACCATATGCGACAGCTGGCGGCCGTTGCGGCGGATCGCTTCGCCCGCCCGCGCGACGTGTGAAGGATCGGCGACGACCTGCAGCAGTTCCGCCCACGAGACGATCGCGTTCAAAGGCGAGCGCAACTCGTGACTGACGGCCGCGATGAAATGATCCATTGTCTTGGCGAGCGCTTCGCTGCGCTCGCGCCCCGAACGTTCCTCGCCGGCCGTCGCGGACAGCTCGAGCTCACGTTCCTTGCGCGACGTGATGTCGAGCGTGAAGCCCATCACCGACTGCATGGTGCCGTCGTCCGCGAACTGCCCTGTGCCGCGAATCAGGACCCAGCGCCGGCCACGCGCTCCATCGATGCATCGTTCGCACTCGAAGCTTCGTTTGGCTTGCAGCGCCTGCCAGTGCTCCGCAACCGGATCGGGCTGCTCGATGAACAGCTTTTGCCGATCCAGCCCGGCGATGTCCGGCAAGCCGAGATCTTCGACGCATTGTTCGCTGCAATGCACCGCGCCCGTTCCGACGTCGAGCTCCCACGCGCCCACGCCAGCGAAAGCCAACGCCCGTTCGAACCGAACGCGATGATCGTGCAGGCGCTGCTCGGCTTCTCTCGCAAGAATCTGCCGGAGCCGCGCGTGCGAGCGCAGTCGCGCTTTCTCTCGCCGTTCCGTGCGCGTCGCCAGCGTGTGCATCGTGACGTCATCGAAGCGCAGCAGGATGAGCGGCGGTTCATCGGCGGTCGCGGGAAGATGCGAGACGTGGATCTGCCAGTACCGCGACGGCTGTTCGTGCGTGGCGGCGCGATCCGGCGTGTCCAGGCTGAAAGCGGGCGAGAGGCGGCGCTGACCCGGGTGCAGATTCGCCACGAGCGCGCGGATCAGATGTTCGCATTGCCCCAAAGCCGCTTCGGTCTCGCCGAACATCGCAAGCCATGCCCGGTTCGCGAACACGACTCTCAGGCCCGGATCGAGCATGAGATACGGCTCGATCAAGCGGTCGAAGATCGCCCGGTCGGCCGTGCCGACAGCGCTCGCTTCCGCCGAACGGGAAGTCGAGTCGGTCATCGGAAGAGCCGTGGTGATGTTGCCAGAGGACGCTTCGTCACGATCGATCCTCTCCTTGTCCAAATCCCTGCGTGAGTTCGGCAACGGTCTTCAGGAACTGGTCCATCGAGGCCGGTTTTCTGAGCAAGGCGTTCCAGAGAACGATGCCGCTTGGCCGAGCCACATGGGCGGACGTATGCAGCACGATGGGAATCGCCGCCCATTCCGGCCGCTCGCGAACGGCCCGGCACAATGCCTCTCCGTCCATGCCGGGCATCATCAGGTCTGTGATGAGCAGGTCGGGCACCGAGCGTTGCATCGCGGCAATGGCCTCTCGTCCATCGCGCGCGCGCTCCACCTCGTAGCCGGAATATTCGAGCGCGAAGCTCCACGCTTCGAGCAGATCAGGTTCGTCATCAACGAGAAGGACACGCGTCATGGACCGCTCACAGCCATACAAAAACGGTTGGAATCCCGGCGCGGGACTGAGTCAAATCCTCAGTATCCTGCTTGTTCGTCACTACGGCTGGCCGCGCAATCCGGCGCCGCCTCTTTCAACATGCAATGTCACCAGTTCGATCAGACGATACGGCGGATAAGGCTTTTGCAGTATTGCCGCGAACAACGCCCGATCGGCCGGATCGATCGCGTGCGGGGCGGCGCTGCACAGGACGATCGGAATCCGCCGGAAGTCATCGTCGCCGCTGAGCGCTCGCGCAAGGTCCACGCCTGAACTGACGGGCATCATGAAATCCGTCACCACGAGCGACGGTCTGATGCGCTGGATCGTCTGCAACCCGTCCGCGCCGTTCGAAGCAGCATGCACGACGTGCCCCAAGTCCTGCAGCAGGAACTTCAGGAAATCGGTAACGAGAGGTTCATCGTCCACGACGACAAGATTAGCCATGCGCGCAGCCTGGCTATCGTCCGCTCGCGTCGTCGCCCATTGCGCCTCGCGCCGTGGACATCGTTCCCGTGACGTGCAGCCCATCGCCGAGTCCGGAAATCTGCACTTCCGCGGTCGATGTATCGAAGAGGCTGTCGCGCACCTTGAGCACCGTGATGCTGCGTCGCAAAGGACCACCCGCCGCCTGATGGCGCATCTCGATCACATTGTCGATCTGCGACAGGATTTCCGGCGATGGATTGGTGCGCCACGGCCCCGACAGCTCCTTCGTTTCCCAGGTGCACACCGTCGTCACGCCGATCGCGCGCAGCTCGTTGCTCAACGCGGCGAAGAATTCGACCATGCGATGCGGATCGACGGTCGCGCGTTCGAAACCGGCGAGGCCGTCGATGAACAGACGTTCTGCGCGCGTCGTGCGAACCGCGTCGAGCAGCTCGTAGGCGAGCTTGTCGAGAAGATTTTCGGTGAGCGGGCGCCACAACATGCACAGCGCCTTCTTTTCGACGAGCGTTTGCAGATCGAGACCCAGTGCCTTCGCTTTCGCGTACAGCCGCTCCGGCGTTTCATAGAAACCGAAATGCACGGCAGGCCGCTCGACGGTCGCGCAGTTGAGATAGCCGATTCCGAAGGTCGTCTTGCCGCTGCCGGCTGGCCCCACCACGACGGACATCGAGGCGGCAGGCAAACCGCCGCCGAGCCGTTCGTCGAGCCCGCCCGTACCCGTGGCGACCTTCGTCAACCCGACGGTCTCTTGCGTGGACGGTCGAGCGAGAGCGGCTTCGAGGCGAGGGAATACGGCGATGCCGCGCTCCGAAATTTCATAGAGATGCAAGCCGCTCAGCGCACGGCTGCCGCGCGATTTCGCAACGCGAATGTGCCGTACGGTGCGCGACCCGAACAGGTTCTCCTCGAGGTGCAGCACGCCATCGACCATCGTGTGTTCGGGACTGGATTCGTCGATCCGGGCACTGGTCAGGAAGAGAACCGTGCAACCGGTGAACGCAGCATGACCTTGCAATTCCGCGACGAAGGTCTTGATGTCCAGATTGGTTTCGCTGCTTTCGCGGGCATTGAGCAATCCGTCGAGCACGAGAATGCTGGCCTGCGTGCGCGCGAGCTCGGAGCGCAGCAATGCGACCAGCGCATCGAATCCCTTCTCGCGAAGCGTGCGAAAAAGACTGAGGTAAGTCAGATCCTTGCCGAGGCGGCTCGCATCGTAGAAACTCAGCGCCGATAGCGACTGGAACAGCCGGTCGTGCGATTCCGCGAGCAGCGTGATGTAGAGAACCTTGTGTCCCTGACGGGCTTGCGCAAAGGCAATCTGATTGGCGAGGATGGTTTTTCCCGCTCCCGGCCGTCCCTGCACGATATAAGACGAGCCCGCTATCAGTCCGCCGTCGCAGATATCGTCAAGTCCCGGAACTTCGCTGCGTAGCCGCGCGAGTTTGTCCATTGCGTCGATCCATTATGTTGGGTGGCAAGCCGGGCATCGCTACCCATTTGCCGCCGCCGTTCCGTACCTGTCGGTTCCGATCCCGCCACTTCAGGTCGGCAGTGTACTCGAAATGACAGGGCAAGACGACGCTCCGGACTTCCCGTCTCGCAGGTTCGACGTCGAGCGCGTCAGTCTTCTGCGTCGATCATGTCGTTGATTTTCAGCACGAGCTCTTCGATCGCAAACGGCTTCGTCAGCAGGTGCGCGCCCTCTTCGACCCTGCCGTTGCCGAACACCGATTTCTCCGCATATCCCGTCATGAAAAGGACCGGCAAGGCGGGCCGCCTGAACCGCGCCCGGTCCACCATCTCCTTCCCGTTCATGCCCGGCATGCCGATGTCGCTGACCAGGATGTCGATCTCCGCGTTCGAATTGAGGATGTCGAGCCCGGACGGACCGTCGCTGGCTTCGATGACATTGAAACCCGCATCCTTCAGCACTTCGGTGCAGCCCAGGCGAATATCGGCTTCGTCATCGACGACGAGCACCGTGCGCTGCTTTCCGACAGCAGGCAGGACGATCGTCGCCGGCAAATCTTCCGTTTCCGGTGTCGAATCCGTCAGTCGCGGCAGATAGATGCTCACCGTCGTGCCCTTGCCGACCTGCGACTCGATCGACACTTTGCCCCCCGACTGACGCGAAAATCCGTACACCATGGACAAGCCCAGGCCCGTGCCCTGCCCCAAGGGCTTCGTGGTGAAGAACGGATCGAACGCCTTGTCGATGATTTCCGCTGCCATGCCGTATCCCGTGTCGGCGACCGCGATCACGACGTAATCGCCATCGCTCAAACCGTGCAGGCGCGCAAGGCGTCCCTTGAAGGAGACGTTGTTCGTGCGGATCGTCAGCGTGCCGCCCGCGGGCATGGCGTCGCGTGCGTTGATGCACAGGTTGAGCACGGCGTTCTCCAGTTGCACCGGGTCGCTCAACGTCGTGTGCAGGGTTTCTTCGAGCCGCGCATTCACTTCGACGGACGGTCCCAAGGTGCGCCTTATCAGATCGAGCATGCCGTCGATCAGGCGGTTCGGCGAGATCGCCTTGGGGTCGAGCGTTTGTCTGCGTGCGAAGGCAAGCAGCCGATGCGTCAGCGCGCCGGCTCGCTGCGTCGCATCGTGCGCGCTTTGGACGAAGCGTTCGATGTCGGCGAAACGGCCCTGGCGCATGCGCAGCTTGGTCAACTCCATGTTGGTGTTGATGACCTGCAGCAGGTTGTTGAAGTCGTGCGCGATGCCGCCCGTGAGCTGACCGATCGCCTCCATCTTTTGTGCTTGCCGAAGCGTTTCTTCGGCCGTCATCAGCTCTTCGGTGCGCTCGGCGACCCGCCGTTCCAGAAGCTGCGCGGCGTCCTTGAGCTCGTCGAGATGCCGTTTCGTCTGAAGCTGCCGTGCGCGCGCGCGAATCAGACCGCGCGCCACGCTTTGAAGCACTTCCGCGGTCAACGGGCGTGCGAGCAACGTGACATTGCCGAGCGCTTCGAAGAGACGCCAGCGTTGCACCGTGCTCGGACGATCGCCCGGCACCGTCAGAATGCAGATAGGAATGTCCGACCACGGCGGCTGTTTTTCGAGGCAGTCGGCAAAATCGCCCGACGGCGCCAGCTCGGAAAGCGACTCTTCGGTCAACAGCAGCCCCGCGATGCTCATGCCGTCGTTTTGCCGAAGCTGTTTGCAGATATCGGCCAATGTGCCGATTTCGAGCGCATCGATGCCGCCGGCGCGCAGCGTCTCGACGATGATCCGCGCATCCTGTCCGACCGGCGCGAGCACCTGCACCGTCGTCGGCGCTTCGTGACGCATCATGACGCGTCAGCCGGTTGGTCGCCCTCGCCGATCAATTCTTCGCGGGCGCCTTCGTAGGTCGGAACGCCGGTGAAAATGCCGCGCAAGGTTTCGAGCGGTGGCCCGACTTCCACGCCAATCGACGAAAGCTGATATTCGTGGATCGCGTTGTCGTGCAGGCCCGTTCGCTGTTTGATGACCGAAAGTGCGCGCCGCAAACGGCCCGCGGCTTCGAAAAAGCGCAGAAGCAACACGGTGTCGCTGAGGAAACTGAGGTCGATCGGGTTCTGGACATCGCCGACCACGCCCTGTTGAGCGAGCACGATGATCGTCACGACGCCGCGCCGATTCAGATAGGTGAGCAACTCATGCAGATGCAGGACGAGCGAACGCTCTTCCGGCATCGTGCTCAGATACGAATTGATGCTATCGATGACGACCACGCGAGCGTTGCGGTCTTCGACATCGCGGCGCACGGCCCACACGAATTCGCCCGGCGAGAGACGCGACGGGTTCATCCGCCGCCATGAGAATCGCTCGCTCGCCATGGCCTCGTCCGCGCTCAGGCCCAGGCTGTGGCCGCGTCGCAGGAATGTCTCGTAGGTCTCATCGAACGAGAAGTAGGACGCAAACTCGCCGTTGTTCGCGCTCGACAGCGCATAGCTCAAGGCGATCGACGATTTTCCCGCACCCGATGGACCGATCATCATCGTGGTCGTCCCGCGATCGAGTCCGTGGCCGAGAATGCGATCGAGGTCCGCGAAGCCGCTTTCGAGCGGCGCTCCGCCGGGAAGACTCGCATGTTCGTCGGCGATCAGGCTCGGAAACACGAGCACTTCTCCCGGCACGAGCATGTAGTCATGCCATCCGCTCTGGAAGTTCATGCCGCGCATTTTTGCGACCCGCAGCCGCCTGCGCGCGGCGCCGTAGTCGCGCTCGATCAGTTGAAGCGTGATGACGCCATGGACAAAACTATGAAGTTCTCCGTCCTCTCCGCTCAGAAGGTCGTCGAGAAGGATGGCGGTGACCTCCCTTCCCTGCATGAAGCGCTTGAGTTCGAGCATCTGCCGCCGGTAGGCGAGCTTGTTTTGCGCGAGCATGTGCAACTCCGACACGCTGTCGATGACGACCCTCTCGGCGCCTGTCTCCTCCACGCGGCGGATGATCCGTTCGATGGTCCTGTCGAACTCGACCTCCGACGGAAAGAGCACCGTTTGCTGACGCGATGCGTTGGCCTCGTCCGGTATCAGTTCGAAGATATCGATACCGGACATGTCCCAGCCGTGCGTGGCTGCCGCGCTTCGAAGCTCCTGCTCCGACTCCGAAAAGGTGACATACAGGCACTTCGCAGCTTTCTCGACGCCCGCAATGAGGAAGCGCATGCCGATCGTGGTTTTTCCAGTGCCGGGCGCCCCTTCGACGAGATGCAGCCGATGCGTCGGCAGCCCGCCGCGCAGAACGACATCGAGTTCGGGGATTCCTGTCTTCGTGAGCGGCAGTGGAACGATCTCTGGCATAACCGGCCTTTGAGTGGTGTTTTTTACCTCCTAGCAATTTTTCGGCCTTGAAGAGTTTTGGTCGCCAAGTCAGCTTGCTTTGCGAAAAGCACGGCTGAAACGGCAATTTCGCGCGCTCAGGACTGGACTGTCCAGTCTTCGGTCGGCGCGGGCAGAGAGCGAAACGCGGGCTTCGCGAAGAAATATCCCTGCATCAGCGTGACGCCCTGCGCGAAGAAGAAGTCCCGCTCGCCACGGGTTTCGATGCCTTCGGCGATCACGCGGATGCCGAGATCGCCGCACATGGACAACACGCCCCGCACGATGCTCTGCCGCACCGAATCCGTGTCGATTCCGCGCACCAGTTCCATGTCGAGTTTGATGAAATCTGGCTGGAATTCGGCGAGCAGCGTGAGCCCGGAGTAGCCGGCGCCGAAATCGTCGATGGCGGTCTGAAAGCCGAAGCGTCTGTACGCACGAAATATCTCGACCAGATGCGAGCGGCTGATGACGCTCTCGCCCTCTACGGTTTCGAAGATGATGCGATCGGTCGCGAACTTGAATTTCTCGGCCGCCTCGAACGTGCTGCGGATACACGCTTCAGGCTGATAAACCGCGTTCGGCATGAAATTGATCGACAGGAATCCGCTCATCTCGAGCGACGCGGCCTGTTCGATCGCCACGGTGCGGCAGCGTTGATCGAAATGGTAGCGATTGGCTTCGTCGACCCGCGCGAGCACCGATCCCGCCGATTCGCCGTTCGGGCCGCGCACTAGCGCCTCATGGGCATACGCGACGCCATTGCGCGTATCGACGATAGGCTGGAACGCGAAGGCCAGATCGATGACGTCGCTATCGGGGACGCGGCAACCCGTGCACTTGTGCGACGCATCGCCGTGCGCGAGCTGGATGGCTGGCTTATCTTTCATGAATTTTTCGGATCGCGCACGCGGCGCACGTTTTGACTAGTCTTTATCGACACGAATCGACATGGGCTTTACACCCCGGACGAGAAACCGTGCGCTGCACAGTCGCGCGCCATGTCGCGGCGCGCTCCCGCTTTACTCAGTTCTTCCACCCGCCGAACTGCGCGATGTCGACCACCGGCAGCCGCTTGCGCGGCGCTTGCTCCCGTTCGGCCAACGCGTCGGACAGCACGCCTACATCGCCATGATGCGCAACCGAGATCACGGCGAGCGGCGTGTAACGCTCCGCGATGCCGAACGCGTCCCGCAAGGCCTTCGCGTCGAAGCCGCTCATCGAATGGGCGGCGAGGCCGCGCGCATGCGCCTCGAGCAGCAGCGCCAGCGCCGCGGCGCCGGTATCGTAGCTCGCGTTCGGATTGACCTCGCCCTTGGCGTTGAGCGTATCCGCGAGCACCGCGATCAGCACTTGCGCGTTCCGGTTCCACGTCTGGTTGAACGGAACCAGCGTGGCGAAGGCGTCCTCGAATGCGGCAGCGTTCCGGGTCTTCTCGAACACGAGAAAGCGCCAGGGCTGCACGTTATACGCCGATGGCGCCCAGCGCGCCGCTTCGAGCAGCGCAAGCACATCGGCGTGCGCGACGGGCTGTTCGCCATAGGCGCGCGGACTCCATCGTCCGGCGAGCAAAGGATGAATGTCGATATCGGTCGGTGCGGGTCGGTGCGTCATGGATTCTGGCGATCGAAATAAAAAAGGGCTTCCAGCATAAGCCGTGCGGCGCGAACGCGATATGACTTCCCGTGCTGATTAAATCGGCGCCGACGATAAGCCGCCTTCCCGCGCCGCGGGCATGTACACGCATATCCTTAGCTCGATTCGTGCTTTCCGCTTGGCGATCCGGGCGACTATCATGGTCAGTCTTAGCCGCCCGCTGAATAGTCACTGCGCGCTGTTCCGCCTTATCCGGAGTTGTCATCTTGTCCCGTATCGAACCCATTCGCCGGCCGCTCGTGGTCGGCATCGGCGGCACTACGCGCCCTGCATCGTCCACCGAACGCGCGCTGGGCTTCGCGCTCAAAGGCGCGGAAGAATCCGGCGCTCGCGTGCGTCTGTTCGGCGGCGCATTTCTGCACAGCCTGCCCCACTACGCGCCCGAAACGCGCGATCTCACCGACGCCCAGCGCGAACTGATCGAAGCCGTGCGCGACGCCGATGCGCTCGTCATCGCGACGCCCGGTTATCACGGCGGTATCTCCGGGCTCGTGAAGAACGCGCTCGACACACTCGAAGAACTGCGCAACGACGAGCGCCCTTATCTCGACGGCCGCGCGGTCGGCAGCATCGTCACCGCTTATGGCTGGCAGGCGGCGGGCACGGTGCTGACCTCGCTGCGCTCGATCGTGCATGCGCTGCGCGGCTGGCCGACGCCCTTCGGCGCCGCCGTCAACACGCTGGAAACGCGCTTCGAAAGCGCCGACCATTGTTCCGATCCGAAGGTCGTCGAGCAGTTGTTTACCGTCGGACAGCAGGCGTCGAACTTCGCACTCGCGTTCGCTTCGCACCGGCCGGATGCGTGGCATGCAGTGACTCGCGAAGTCGCGCTCGCACAGCGCTGAGGCAGGCAAGACGTCGAAAGCATACGGTCGATCCGTGCGCTTCGACGATGACGATGATTAGTATCCCGACGCACGTTCCGCGCGATGCCGCGCGCATCAGCCGCGCGCGAAGAAACGGTTGGCCGGCCTCGGCAAGCCGAGATGCTCACGCAGTGTCGAACCCTCGTAAGCGCGACGGAAAATGCCGCGCCGCTGCAACTCCGGCACCACCTTGGCGACGAAATCATCCAGTCCCGCGGGCAGATACGGGAACATCACGTTGAAGCCGTCGCTGCCTTCCTCGACGAGCCACTGTTCCATTTCGTCGGCGATATCCGTCGCGGTGCCGACCATCTGCAAGCCGGAATAGCCGCCGACACGCTGCGCCAGTTGCCGCACGGTGAGCCCCTCCGCGCGCGCCATGTCGATGACGCGTTCGCGCGCACTTCTGCTCGCGTTGGTTTCGGGAATCTCGGGCAACGGGCCGTCCGGATCGAACGACGAGACATCGTGGCCGAGCGCGATCGACAGCGACGCGAAACCGCTGTCGTCATGCACGAAAGCGTCGAGCAATGCGCGCTTTTCCTGCGCTTCGTCACGCGAGTCGCCCACTACGACGAACGCGCCCGGCAGCATCTTCAGATGCTCGCGCGCGCGGCCTGCGCGCTCCATCCGGCCTTTGACATCGGCATAAAAGCGCTTGCCCGCGGCGAGATTCGGCTGCGCGGTGAAGACGGCATCGGCGGTTTCGGCGGCGAGCTGCCTGCCCGCTTCGGACGATCCCGCCTGCACCACGACCGGCCAGCCCTGCACCGGCCGCGCGATGTTCAGCGGCCCGCGCACCGACAGATATTCGCCCTTGTGATCGAGCACGTGCAGCTTCGCGGGATCGAAGAAGAGGCCGCGTTGCGTGTCCTGCACGAAGGCGTCGTCGGCCCAGCTATCCCAGAGACCGGTAACGACATCGTAGAACTCGTGCGCGCGCCGATAGCGCTCGTCGTGCTCCATGTGTTCGTCGCGGCCGAAATTCAGCGCGGCATCCGGGTTCGACGTGGTGACGAGATTCCAGCCCGCGCGCCCTTCGCTCAGATGATCGAGCGATGCGAACCGCCGCGCGATGTGATACGGCTCGTCGAACGTCGTCGATGCAGTAGCGATCAGGCCGATGCGCTCGGTCACCGAAGCGAGTGCGGACAGCAGCGTGAACGGCTCGAACGATGTCGCCGTGTGGCTGCGCTTGAGCGCGTTGACCGGCATGTTCAGCACGGCAAGATGATCGGCCATGAAGAACGCATCGAAACATGCTTTCTCCAGCGTCTGAACGAACCGCTTCAGATGTCGAAAGTTGAAGTTCGCATCGGGATACGCGCCGGGATAGCGCCACGCGCCGGTGTGCAGGCTCACCGGACGCATGAATGCGCCGAGATGGAGTTGTCGGGACTGTGGCATCGCGTCGATGAATGAAGGAGTGGCGAACCGCGTCAACTTACTCCAACTCGCGCAAACACGCTCGATCGCGCTGACCATTTGCAAATCATGCGACGGGACATATCCATAGCGCCCGATATTATTTGCCGCGCACGCGCCGCGCCTCTAGCATCGGCTTCTTTCAACCAGCCTGCCTGTCCATTCGTGAAGATCAAGCATTCATTCAAGACTGTCCTGTTCCCGGTCCTGCTCGCGTGCGCCGTCGTGAGCGCGCAGCCGTCGTTCGCGGCGAACCAGACCGTGCGGGTCGGCATCATGTCCGGCGAGGACGAGGATGTCTGGCGCACCGTCGCGGCCAACGCCGCGAAGCGCGGCATCACGGTCAAGGTCACGACCTTCTCCGACTATACGCAGCCCAACGAGGCGCTCGCGCAGCACGATCTCGACGCCAACTCGTTCCAGCACAAGCCTTATCTCGATGCGCAGATCCAGGCGCGCCATTACGACATCGTGCCGGTCGGCTTCACCTATGTGCAGCCGATCGGCCTCTACTCGCGCAAGGTGAAGTCGGTGGACGCGCTGCCGCAGAACGCGTCGATCGGCGTGCCGAACGACCCGAGCAACGAAGGCCGCGCCCTGCTGCTCCTGCAGGCGAACGGCGTCATCAAGCTGCGCGAGAACGTCGGCCTGCTGCCGACCGCTCGTGACATTGCGAGCAACCCGAAGCATGTGCAGATCAAGGAACTGGACGCGGGTATCGTCGGCCGCGCGATCGGCGATGTCGACGCCGCCGTCGTCAATACCGATTGGGCGATCAAGGCGGGCATCCAGATTCCGCAGGAGCGCATCGCGCAGGAAAAGGTGACGAACAATCCGTATCGCAACTTCATCGCGGTGAACGCGAAAGATGCGCAGGCGCCGTGGGTCAAGGCACTGGTCGAGAGCTATCAGCAGGCGAATGTCGCGTCGTCGATTCTTTCCGTGTATCACGGGGCGACGTTGCCGGCGTGGGAAGACGCGCCGCAGCATTGAACGCGACGGCGAAGCATCGCCGATCATCGGGACGCGGGGCCTGTTTTCGGAAGGAAACAGGCCCCGGCTTCATAGTGTCGCCGGATCGCGGCCCGCAAAGAACTGTTCGTCCGGCACCACATTCAACGCGATGGTCAGCCGGTTCGCATAGTTGAAGAACGCCGATATCTCCAGCACTTCGGTCACCGCCTGCTGCGTGAAGCCTATCGAGCGCAGCCATTGCAGATGCTCATCGCGAATGCTGCCCGGCTCGCGCGTGAGGCGCTCCGCGATCTCCGCGAGCGCCGCCTCCTTCACGGACAGGCGCACATGGCGAAAGCCCTGCGCGATGCGCTGCGCACGCACGGTATCGCCCGAGACGGCCGCCAGCGCCTGCGTGTGATTGAAAACGCAATAGCTGCATTCGTTCACGGCCGACGTGACCACCGCGATCAACTCGCGCTCGGCTGCCGTGAGATGGCTGCGGTGCGGATCGAATAGATGCTCGTAGAACGTGACGAGCCGGTACGCGGTATCGGGGTTGACGGAAAGCGCCGCAAGCCAGTTGGGCACGAAGCCATACTGACGGCGAAACTTCGCGTGGATCGCCGCGACGTGCGGCGGCAAGCGGGCCTCGTCGGGCAAGCCGAAACGGGAAACCGGTTCGCGTATTGCATCGGCATCCGAATTCAGCTGATCGGCGAACGGATCTGAAGGTGCAAGAGTGGACATCGTATGGAGTCTCCTGGCGCTATGTTCGGGCATCCAAATTAACGCACTCGCCGACGAGCGGTGTGACTGATTTTTCATAAGCTAATCGGTGTTTGGACACATCGCGCTCGCCGAATTGCAAATCGCAAATCGATATTGGATCGCACGAAAGATCGCTGCGCATAATGAGCCGCAGCTTCTCTTCACTCCTTCCAGGCGAGGCATGTGACATGGCAGAAGTTCTGAGCACTGAGACGCACGTCATCGGACGGCTCGATGTTCCGACGCACGATGCGCTGAGCGACGATCTCCGGCAACTGGTCGAGCAGCACGGCGGCGACAACTGGATTCGGGCGCTGTCCCTGAATGCCGATACCGCGCGCCGCTTCACGCAGTACTTCGAGAAACTTTTCAGCGCGACGGGCGGACGACTGCCGCTCGACGAGCGCGAGCTGATCGCGGTGATCGTGTCGCGCACGAACGGCTGCGGGCTGTGCGCAATCCATCACGCGCATGCGCTCGGCGAGGCGCTCGGCGACCGCGTGCAGGCCCGGCGCATTGCGCTCGACTATCACCTCGCGGATCTGTCCGCGCGGCAACTGGCGCTCGCCGAAATCGCCGAGACCATCACGACATCGCCGCGCGCGATTACCCGTAAGGACTTCGACCGCCTGCGCACGCTCGGCCTCGACGACGCCGATATCCTCGAAGCGATCGAGACCGCGTCGTGGTTCAACCATACGAACCGCATCTTCATCGCGGCCGGCGTCGTGCCCGACGAGAAGTATTTCTCGGCGCTCGCGTAATGCCGATCCCGCATCCGCACACAGGAGAGTTTCGATGAGCGCCGTACTCGAACCCGTCATCGCGTCGCCCGCGCCGGGTGATGCCTCGCATCTGCTGTCCGACGCGCTGCTCGATGCGATCGGCCAGCGCGCCGCCGGTTATGACCGCGAGAATCGCTTCTTCTCCGACGACCTGCGCGATCTTCACGAAGCCGGTTTCCTGCGCGCCACGGTGCCGATCGAATTCGGCGGACTCGGCCTCACGCTGCCGCAACTGCTGCGCGAGCAGGTGCGGCTCGCGGCCCGCGCGCCATCGACGGCGCTTGCGCTGAACATGCATCTGTACTGGGTCGGCGCGGCGCTGCATCTGTATCGGCGCGGCGACAAGTCCGCGCAATGGATTCTCGAGGAAGCGGGCGCGGGCAAGGTGTTCGCGGCAGGCCATGGCGAGCCGGGCAACGATCTCGGTCTCGCGTGGTCGTCGGTGAAGGCGACGCCGTTGCCGGACGGCGGCTATCGCTTCGACGGCCGCAAGATCTTCACCTCGCTCGCGCCCGCATGGGACTGGCTCGGCGTGCATGGCATCGACGACTCCGATCCACAGGCGCCGAAGATCGTGCATGCATTCATCCGGCGTGACGCGGCGGGACATCGCACGGTGCAGACCTGGGATGCGCTCGGCCTGCGCGCGACGCGCAGCGACGATACCTGGCTCGAAGGCGCCATCGCGCCGCGCGACAAGGTGATCCGCGTGCTGCCCGCGGGCATTCCCGACGATCCTTTCGTCGATGGCATTCTCGGCGCGGTGCTGCCCGGTCTCGGCGCGGTCTATTACGGCATCGCGAAGCGCGCGTTCGACATCGCGGTGGAATCGGCGAAGCAGCGTGCATCGCCGGCCATCGGCGGCAAGACTTATGCGTACAAGCCGCTGACGCAGCAGGCGGTCGCGCAGGCGGCCATCGAGCTTGCGAGCATCGAGGCGCTCGTCGAGCGCGCGGCCGAGCGCTGGTGGACGGGTTACGGCGAAAGCGAACCGTGGATCGCGCACTTGCTTGCGGCGAAACAGCATGCCGTCGATGGCGCGTTGCGCGTGGTGAACCTCGCGCTGAAGATCGCAGGCGCGGCTTCGCTGTCGCGTCATAGCGAGCTGGAACGGCTGTATCGCGATGTGCGCGCGGGCGCGTTTCATCCGCCGAACGCGGATGCGGCGCATGAAGTCATCGGTCAGGCTTGGCTCGGGGTGCTCGGTCAGGCGTGAGCGTCGCGGCGCACGGTTGACTTTTCCATGCGTTGCGCGCTTGAACTTCTGCATTCAGGCTTGCGCTTCGCGAATCATAGTGCTTACCGCGCAACCTCCACTGCGGACGCACGCGCGCCTTCCTCACCGCTTTGCGAAAGCGCCTGCGTCACCGAAGCACCGGGCGCGACGTCGTGCGTGAGCCATACGTTGCCGCCGATCACCGCGCCGCGTCCGAGCGTCACGCGTCCGAGGATCGTCGCGCCCGCATAGATGACCACATCGTCCTCGACGATCGGATGACGCGCGAGGCCCTTCTCCAGATGACCTTCCGCGTCGCGCGGAAAGCGTTTCGCTCCGAGCGTCACCGCCTGATAGACGCGCACGCGATTGCCGATGACCGCCGTCTCGCCGATCACCACGCCCGTGCCGTGATCGATGAAAAAGCCCGAGCCGATGCGCGCGCCCGGATGAATGTCGATGCCCGTTTCCCCATGCGCGAGTTCGGCGACGATGCGCGCGAGCAGCGGCAACCCGAGCCGGTAGAGCTCGTGCGCGACGCGATGGTGAATCATCACGAGAATGCCGGGATAGCAGAGCAGCACTTCATCGACGCTGCCCGCCGCCGGGTCGCCCTGATAGGCCGCGAGGATGTCGCTGTCGAGCAGACTGCGAATGCGCGGCAGGGTTTTCGCGAACGCGCGTATCGCATCGCTCGCGCGCGTTTCGACGGCGTGATCGTCGCGCGGCAGATGACGCGCCTTGTATTGCAGTTCGAGCTTCGCCTGCACGAGCAGCCCTTGCAGCGCGAAGTCGAGCGCGTGGCCGACGTAGAAGTTTTCGCTTTCCTGTCGCAGGTCGGGCGGTCCGAGCCGCATCGGAAAGAGCGCGCCTTTCAGTGCGCCGATGATGTCGCCAAGCGCCTCGCGTGCGGGAAGCTCGCGCCCGCCCGGTTCGAGCGAGCGCTTCTGGGCTTCGCGCCACTGCTGGCGGACTGTCTGAAGCGATTGGACGATGTCGTCGATGTCGAATACAGCCACAGTGCAGTCCTTTCTATGTAATGGGTCAGCTCGCGTGGGCGCGCGATGCGCGAGCGGTAAATTCGTCGCGCGCGCTCATCGATGGGAGCGAGCGGTCGACGCGCCGCCTGCATCGCAGCGAAACAGCGGCGGTTCGACCGGCGGCTGAAACATGTCGACCGCATTGCCCATGTTGAAGTAGCCCGCCTGCGCGAATAACGCGATGTGTTCAAGCCGCTCCGCGCGGCTCGCCTCTCCGTCGCCGCGCGTAGAAGTGCGCGGCGGTTCGCACCCGCACGCATTCATCGCGCGTCTGGCTTCACGCAGAAAGCGGCGCTCGCGCGACCGTTCGAAACGGTTGGACAGCATGTGCCAGCAAGACGTCAGGATATGCGCCATGACTCGCTACCTTCGAATGACGATGACATCAATCTAGGCCCGCGCGACGCGTTTCACAAACGAGCTTTTCTGCGTTGCATTGCAGGCATCGTGCGGACCCGGCTGCGCTCTGCGGAGCGGCGCGAGAGCAGTGCGTGCGCGAGCGCTTGCAGCGCACCGCACAGCATCAGATAGACGAAGCCGACGAACAGGAAGATCTGCGCCGGATAGACCATCAACCGGTTGTTGAGCTGATTGGCGAGGAACGTGAATTCCGGCACGCCGACGATATAGGCAAGCGACGTATCCTTGATGAGCGAGACCCATTGATTGACGAACGACGGCATCATCACGCGCACGGCCTGCGGCAGCACGACTTCGCGCAGCGCCTGCCAGCGCGTGAGTCCGAGCGACATCGCCGCCTGCCACTGCCCGTTGCCGATCGACACGATGCCCGCATGGACCGAATGCGACAGATACGCGCCGCCGATCAGCGCGAGCGCGCATACGACGGTCGCGAGGCCCGGCACATTGACGTGCAGCAGAATCGGCATCAGAAAGAAGGTCCAGAAAATCAGCATCAGCACGGGAATCGCGCGAAAGAACGCAACGAGCGCGGTCAGCAGGATCTGCGCGACGCCGCGTGTCATCGAAAGCGCGATGCCGCCCGCGAGCCCGATGATCGCCGCAAGAATCGCGGAGGAAATGGAAAGCGCGAGCGTCAGCGCAACGCCGCCGAGCGGTCCGGAAGGAAACGCGCCCAGCAGGAGATAGCGCAGCGACGCGAACCAGTCGACCTCGTTCATGCGTGGACTCGCCGCAACGCGCGCACGCCGGTGCGCTGCCACACGACCAGCGCCGCTTCGATGACCGCGATGGTCAGCACATAGAACACCGTGGCCGTGCCGAATGCCTGAAATGTCCTGAAGGACTCGGTATCGACCTGACGCGACATGTACGAAAGCTCCGCGACGCCTACCGCCATCGTCAGCGACGAGTTCTTCACCACGTTCATGTATTGCCCGGCGAGCGGCGGCGTCGCGATGCGCAGCGCCTGCGGCAGGATCACGTAGCGCAGCGCGGCATAGCGGCTCATGCCGAGCGCGGCCGCCGCCTGCTCTTGCGCCGCACTCACGCCACGCATACCCGCACGAAACTCCTCGCCGATGAACGCCGTCGTGTAGCAGGTCAATCCGATCCAGCCCGCGAACAGCTCGAAACTCGGCCAACGCAAAACGAACGGCCCGAACGTCGCGGCATGCGGCGTGTTGAGCCACGTCATCCATTCGGACGGCAGCAACGCGGCCGCCCCGAAATACCAGAACAGCAACTGGACGAGCAGCGGCGAATTGCGAAAGACGAAGACATACGATGCCGCGACGCGTGCGAGCGCCGCATTGCCCGACGTGCGCGCGACGGCCAGCGCGAAGCCGAGCAGCGTCGCGCAGATCGCCGCGCAGGCGGACAACATCAGCGTGACGGCGAAGCCCTGCTCCAGCCACGCGAGATATTTCGGATCGAGCCAGCTATGCATGATCGACGGCGATCAACCGTTCTTCTGCGGATCGCCGATCTTGAAGAGGCGCGGCAGCGGCGCGGCGCTCTTCGGGCCGAACCACTTGTCGTAGATGCGCGTCGCTTCGCCGTCCGTTTCGAGTTTGGTGAGCGTGCCGTTCACGGCGTCGAGCAGGCGCGTCTCGCCCTTCGGCACGCCGACGCCTTCGTAATCGTTGGAGATCGTGAAGGCCGGAATTTCGTAGCTGGCCTTGTCCGGCACGCGCGCGAGCAACGCAACCAGCTTCGGTCCGTCCTGCGTGATCGCCTGCACGTTGCCCGTGCGCAGCGCGGCGAAAGCGAACGGCGTGTCGTCATAGGCGACGATGGTCGCGTTCGGGAATTTCGCCCGCACCTGCTGTTCGTTCGTCGTTCCCTTGTCCGCGCCGATGCGCAGGCTGTTGATCTGATCGGGCGATTTCAGCACGCCCTTCTTCGCGATGAACTGCGTGCCCGATGCGAAGTACGGCGTGCTGAAATCGACTTCCTTTTTGCGCTCGTCGGTGATCGTGAAGTTGGCGAAGACGAGATCGACCTTGCCCGACTTCAGAAACGCGATGCGGTTGGCCGGATTGGTCGGCTGCACTTCCAGCTTGACGCCCAGGCTCTTCGCCACCGCGCGCGCATAGTCGACATCGAGACCGACGATCTGATTGTCCTTCGGATCGACGAAGCCGAACGGCGGATTGCTGTCGAACGCCGCGACGCGCAGCACGCCGGCTTTCCTGATGTCGTCGAGCTTGTCCGCATGCGCGGCATTCGAAGCCACTGCCAGCAGTGCAGCGAGCACCGCGCCCCAGGTCCTGATTTTCATTGGTGAGTTCCTTGTTCGTTGCGCCGGTGTGCGTCGCCGGGCGGCGGCACGATGGCGAGGCTGGCACTCTATCGGTGCCGCCGCTCCGACGGAACGAAGTTTTTGTCACGAAGAAAGCAGGCGTGGAGATTTGGCGCGACGCCCGCATTGCCGTCGCGTGCACATGCTTATGACTTCCGTTGCCATAGCGATATGTGCATCGCTACGTTGGTCCGAATGGGCGCTCGTCTTAGCATCGGAAGCTTTCGCCAACCAGAGCTTCCGCCATGTCGAAAACAAAAACCACCGATCGCCGCGCTTTTCTCTCCCTGACCGCGCGGGCCGCGACGGGCGCCGCCGCGCTCGCGGTCACGCCGGCATCGTTCGCCCAGCAAGCCGCGCAAGCGCAGCCGCGCGTGTTGCGCATCGGCAATCAGAAAGGCTATCTGAACCTGCTCAAGGGACGTGCAACGCTGGAGAAGCGTCTGGCTCCGCTCAACGTATCCGTGAGCTGGACGGAGTTCTCCGCGGGTCCGGTGCAGCTCGAAGCGCTCAATGTCGGCTCGATCGATTTCGGCGACGTGGGCGAAGCGCCGCCGATCTTCGCGCAGGCGGCCGGCGCGCCGCTCGCCTATGTCGCCGCCACGCCGACGCGGCCGCATTCCGAAGCCGTGCTGGTGCCGGCGCAATCGTCCGTCAAAACGGTGGCGGATTTGAAAGGCAAGCGCATCGCGTTGAACAAGGGCAGCAATGTCCATTACTTCCTCGTGAAGCTGCTGCGCCAACATGGCCTTCAGTATCGCGACGTCGAACTCGCCTATCTCGCGCCCGCCGACGCGCGCGCCGCCTTCGAGCGCGGCTCGATCGATGCGTGGGTCATCTGGGACCCGTACTTCGCCGCCGCGCAGCAGTCGCTGAATGCGCGCGTCGTGGCGGACGCGAGCGGCGTCGTGGGCAACCGCGCCTACTATTTTTCGTCGCAAGACTATGTGGCGAAGAATGCCGACGTGATCCGGATCGTCATCGAGGAGATCAAGGCCGTCGATCAATGGGGCAAGCAGCATCCGGACGAACTCGCGAGCGAACTCGCGCGGCTTTGGGGCCTGCCCAAACCTGTCGTCGATCTCGCGGTGAGCCGGCAGGTCTTCGGTACGGAAGCCATCACGCGGGCGATCATCGCGGAGCAGCAGCAGATCGCCGACACCTTCGTCGAGCTCGGGCTGGTGCCGAAACATGTCGACGTGCTGAGGGCCGCGCCGCCCGGTCTTGCTTGACGGCCGTCGATGCCTCGCGCGCCGCGCCTGAAAGCCGCGGCATCGTGTAGCGATCCGCGCAAGACGTCAGAACACGCGCCCTTCGGTCAGATGCGTCGTCACGCCGTTGAGCGCGTAATCGCCGATCACGCGCGCCTTATGCATCAGCGGATTGTGGCTGAAGATCGTGCGCAGATTGCGCCAGTGGCGATCGAAGTTATGCGCGCGCGCCGTCGCCGATGCGCCGCCCGCTTCGAACATGCGCTCCGCCGCGCTCAACGCGAGCTTGCTGACGACGATCTGCGTGCGCGCCGTCGCGAGCGCGCCTTCCAGCACGAGCGCGTCGGCGCCGGCATCGCCGTTGCGGATCGCTTGCGACGATCGTTCGAGCACGCGCGCGTTGTCGCGCACGAGCGCATCGATCGCGTGACTGTTCGCGCTCAATTCGCCCACGACCTGCTGAATGAACGCATCCTCGCGGGCCGACGGCGCCGCGCTATGCAGCACGGGGCGTCCGTGTTTCAGCACATAGCGCTCCGCATCCGCGACGACGTTGCGTACGATGCCCGCCGCCACCGCCACCAGATGCAACTGACGCAGCGCGCCACCGTGACGGCCCGTGAGCGTCGTCTGCACGCGCGGCGTGACTTCGTCCGCGTACACGATCAGATCGTCGAACTCGAGACTGCCGCTCGCGGTCATGCGCTGCCCCATGCCGTCCCAGTCGTCGAGCACGCGCAGCCCCTCGCGTTGAACCGGCACGACGGCTATGGCGGCCTCGCCGTGTTCGTCCTGCACGTTCAGGCGCGCGTAGTCGGAGAACGCGGTGCCCGTCGCGTAGTACTTGCGGCCGCTCAGACGAAAGTGATCGCCTTCGCGCCGAAGTTGCGTCGTGATTTCGCCGGGGCGCGACGTGCCCGCTTCGGTCGATGCGCCGCCGAAGATCGCGCCTTCCGCCACGCGCTTGATCTGCAATGCATTGAACGGCGTGCGCGGCGCAAGCAGCAGCGCTTCGGTCTGGTCGAAGTGAATGCGCAACGCGTGCGCGACGTTGCTTTCGTGCGCGGCAAGCGTTGCGATCACGTCGAAGACGTCTTCGAGCGAGCCGCCGAGTCCGCCCCATTCGAGCGGAAAGCGCAACGTCCCGAGGCCCGATCGACGAAACAGCGCAAAGGCATCGAACGGCAGTTCGCGGCGCGCCTCGCGCGCGGCCGCATCTTCGCCGATGGCCTGTGCCAGCTCAGGCAGCGCGGCGAGCGCGGCTTCGAGTTTCTGATTTTTATTCGACATATGACGTGACGTTCCTATGGTATTGATGCGTGCTCTACGCGGCCTGCGCGTCGAATCGTTTGCCGGGAATCGCTTCGAGCAGCGTGCGCGTGTACGCATGCTTCGGCGCGCGCCATATCTCGCGATGATCGCCGCTTTCGACGATGCGCCCGCCATGCATCACATGGACGCGGTCGGCGATATAGCGCACCACCGAGAGATCGTGCGAGATGAAGAGATAAGCGAGCCCGAGGTCGCGTTTCAGCTCGACGAGCAGATTGAGTATCTGCGCCTGAATGGACACATCGAGCGCGGAGACGGGTTCGTCGCAGATCAGCAGCGCGGGCTCGAGCACGAGCGCGCGCGCAATGCCGATGCGCTGCCGCTGACCGCCCGAAAACTCGTGCGGATAGCGATCAAGCGCGGCGCTCGGCAAACCGACGCGATCGAGCATCGCGCTTGCGCGTCGGCGGCGTTCGCGCGCATCGGCGATGCCGTTCACGATCATCACCGTATCGAGGATGTCGCCGACGCTGCGGCGTGGATTCAGCGACGCATACGGGTCCTGAAACACCATCTGCACCTGCGCCCGCAGCGGGCGCAACGCGCGTTCGCTCAGGGGCGTCAGATCGACGCCGCGCAGGCGGATCGCGCCACCCGACGCCGGCACGAGACGCAGGATCGCTTTCGAAAGGGTCGACTTGCCGCAGCCGGATTCGCCGACGAGACCCACGGTTTCGCCGCGCGCGATATCGAACGACACGTCGTCGACGGCGCGCAACGCGCCCCTGCCATGCCGATGCACATAATCGACCGTCAGATGTTGCACCGAGAGCAGCGGCGCGTCGTTGTCGAATCGCGTTTCCGGCGCGCTGACGGGCGCAAGCGGCGTCACGTTGAACGCGGGCTTGTCATCGGCGCCTTGCACGTGACGAATCTCCGGCAGCTTCCAGTCGCGGTAATGCAACTCCGTCGCCACGTTCAGCGATGCGCCCAGCAGCCCGCGCGTGTACGGATGCCGCGGCCGCTCGAAGAGTTGACGCACCGGCGCTTCCTCGACCTTTTCGCCCGCGAGCATCACGGCGACGCGATCCGCATGTTCGGCGACGACGCCGAGATCGTGCGTGATGAGCAGCAGCGACATCGACAGATCGCGCCGCAATTCGGCAAGCAGTTCGAGAATGCGCGCCTGAATCGTGACGTCGAGCGCGGTGGTCGGTTCATCCGCGATCAGCAGACGCGGACGGCATGCGACGGCCATCGCGATCATCACGCGCTGGCGCTGTCCGCCCGACAGCTCGTGCGGATAGTCGAAGACGCGTCGATGCGGCTCCGGAATACGCACGAGATCGAGCAGTTCGACGGCGCGCTTCATCGCCGCTGGCTTCGACAGCGCTTCGTGCCGTCGCAAGGTCTCGACGATCTGCGCGCCGACCGTGAGCACCGGATTGAGCGATGTCATCGGCTCCTGAAAGATCATCGAGATGTCGCGGCCGCGCACATCGCGCATTTCACGCGGGCTCAGCGCGAGCACGTCGCGTCCGTCGAAGCGGACGCTGCCCGTCACGCGGCCCGGCTCCGGCACGAGCCGCATGAGCGACAGCGCGGTCGCCGATTTGCCGCAGCCGGACTCGCCGACGAGCGCGAGCGTCTCGCCTTCGGCTATGTCCAGATCGATGCCGCGCACCGCACGATGCGCGCCGAAACTCACGCGCAGATCGCGCACTTCAAGAAGATTCGCCACGGACAGGTCTCGGGTCAGGAACGTTCGCGCATGCGCGGGTTGAGTGCGTCGTTGAGGCCGTCGCCGAGCAGATTGAGCGCGAGCACCGCGAGCACGATCGCCGCGCCCGGCACGGCGGTCAGATACCACGCGGTGCGCAAGGAATCGCGCCCCGCGCCGATCATGCCGCCCCATGTGACGACGTTCGGGTCGCCCATGCCCAGAAACGACAGCGAAGACTCGATCAGGATCGCGCTCGCGACCATCACCGATGCGGTCACGATCACCGGCGGCAGTGCGTTCGGCAAGATCTCGCCGAAGATGATGCGCGCGTCGGAAAAGCCCTGACTGCGCGCGGCGAGCACGAAGTCCGACGAACGCAGCGTGCGGAACTCGGCGCGCATGATACGCGCGACCGTCGGCCACGAAGCGATGCCGATGGCCAGCGCGATCACCGTCACGTTCGGCCGCCCTATCGCGACGATCACGATCACGAGCAGAAACGACGGCACGGTTTGAAACAGCTCGGTGACGCGCACGAGAAGATCGTCGATGACGCCGCCGAAGAAGCCGCCGATCGCGCCGACGAGCGTGCCGATGACGAGCCCGATCGCCGCCGCCGATGCGCCGATCAGCAGCGACACGCGTGTGCCGTGCGCGATGCCGGCGGCGACATCGCGGCCGAGCGAATCGGTGCCGAGGCGATACAGCGGGTCGCTGCCCGGCCATTCGAAGGGCGCGGCGACCATATCGAGCGGATCGCCGGGAAAAAGATACGGCGCACTCAGCGCAAGCGCGATGAACGCAGTCAGCAGCACGATGCCCGCGAGCGCGGACGGATTGCGCAGCAGCGCGCGCCACACGCCGCGCGAGGCGCGAGCGTAAGGCGCACGTTGAGCGCGCCGCGCGCCGAATAGCGCACCGGCGAGCTGGCGCCGCCACGCCGAGCCCTGGCCGGATGAAGCGAGTTCGGTGGAATCGGAAGCCATGCGTTTTCAGGTTCGATGAGTCAGACGATGCGTGGATCGAGCCACGCCTGCAGCAGATCGACCGTCACGTTGGCGACGATCACGAGCAGCGACGAAAGCAGCAACACGCCGAGCAGCACGCTGAAATCGCGCGCCATGACGGCATCGAGCGCAAGACGCCCGAGGCCCGGCCAACTGAACACGGTTTCCGTGACGGCCGCGCCGCCGAGCAGCGTGCCGAAGTGAATGCCGACCATCGTCGTGAGCGGCATCAGCGCGTTGCGCAGCACATGACGCACGGTGACGCGCAGCGGATGCAGCCCCTTCGCGTGCGCGGTACGCACGAAGTCCTGGCGCTTCACTTCGAGCATCGCGGCGCGCGTGAGACGCGCGTAGATGGCGACGAAGAAAGTCGCGAGCGTCACGGCCGGCAGCAGCACATGTTTCGCGACATCGGCGGCATACGCGAAGCCGTGCAAGGACGCGCCGACGGTGATATCGCCGCCGCTCGGCAGCCAGCCGAGATGCACCGAGAACAGCACGATGGCGAGCAGGCCGATCCAGAAGCCGGGCGTCGAATACAGCACGAGCGCGAGCACGGACAGCACGCGATCCGGCCACTTGCCCGCCCAATGCGCCATGACCGCGCCGAGCACGATGCCCGCGACGATCGCGAGGGCGAGCGCCGTGCCCATCAGCAGCAAGGTGTTCGGCAGCCGCGACAGAATCAGCTGCATGACGGGCGCGTCGTAACGCGGCGAATAGCCGAGACTGCCGTGCGCGAGATGCGACAGATACGCGCCGAGCTGATGCAGCACCGGCTGGTCGAGGCCGAACTTCGCGCGCAATGCCTGCAGCGTTTCGGCGGTCGCGGAGCCCGCTTCGCCCGCGAGCACATCGGCGGCGTCGCCGGGCATCAGCTTCAGCAGGAAGAAGTTCAGGACCACGATGGCGAGCATCGTCGGCAAGGCCTGCCATGCGGTGCGCCGCGCGATGGCGGCGAAGCGCGTGCGTCGGTTCATCGGCGTCCGTCCTCAGGCGCTCAGCCACACATCGGCGAGATTGCCTTCCAGCCCCTGCGCCGACACCGTGTGATTGCGCACGCGCCGGTTCGCGAGCGTGACCATGCGCGGCGCGACGAGATTCAGGATCGGCAGGTCGCGATACACGATTTGCTGAAACTGCTGATAGAGCGCCACGCGCTTCTTCTCATCCGTTTCGATCGATGCCGATTCGAGCAGCGTATCGACTTCCGCATTGCTGTAGTGCGGCGCGTTCGAGAACGGCACGCCGGGCCGGATGTTCTTCGACCAGTAGAGACGCTGCACGCCCACGCTCGGATCGAACAACGTATTCACGCCGATGCTCGTGAAGTCGAACTGACGGTCCGCATACACGCGCTTGAGGAACGAAGGCAGATCCTGCGAACGCACGGTCACGTCGATGCCCACACGCGCGAGCGCCGACTTCACGTAATCGGCCTGACGCCGGTACATGTCGCCATAAGGCAGGAAATCGTGCGTCAACTGGAAGCGCGGGCCGCCGTTCTTGCGCGGATAACCCGCGGCATCGAGCAGCTTTTCCGCGTTCGCGATATCGAATGCGTAAGGCGCGAGCTTCCCGTCGTGATACGGCGAGGCGGGCGTGATCGGCGTCGGAGAAATGTCGGCGTAACCGTAGGCGATCGTCTTCTGCACGATCTGCGGATTGATCGCATGGGCGATCGCCTGACGCACGCGCACGTCCTCCAGGATCGGATGCGCGAGATTGAAATCGATCTCCGAGAGCGGTTCCAGAAAGCGATAACCGCGCGTTTCCACGGCGAGCTGCGGCAATTGCGTGAGACGCGGCAGATCCGAAAGCGGCACCGGATTCTCGCCGCCGAGATCGAGCGCGCCGGTTTCGAACGCGGCGGAGCGCGCGGCGGCATCGGGAATCACTTTGAACACGAGCGAATCGATATACGGCTTGCCCGCGTCCCAGTAATCCGGATTGCGCTCGTAGACGATGCTCGCGCCCCGCGTCCACGACTTGAAGCGGAACGGCCCGGTGCCGATGGGCGCGTTGTTATGCGGGTTCGTCAGCGGATCGCCGTTCGCGTAGAGATGCTTCGGCACGATCGGCGATTCGCCCGCCGACAGCGCCTTCAGCAGATACGGCGCGGGCTTCGACAATTCGACGATCGCGGTGCGCGCATCGGGCGTCGACACGCGCGTCACGTTGGCGAAGGTGCTGCGCCCGCGCGGATGGATCGACTTCAACAAGTCGATGGAAAACGCCACATCCGCCGATGTGAACGGCTCGCCGTCGTGCCACTTCACGTTCTGGCGCAGCGTGAACGTGTACTTGAGACCGTCCGGGCTCACGTTCCACGCGGTCGCGAGCTGCGCCTTCGGCTTCAGATCGAAGTCATAGGCGAGCAGGCCTTCGAGCACCTTCGAACTCGCGACGAGCGTGGGGCCCGTCGTCTGGAAGATCGATACGAGCACGGGCGGCTCGGGATTGATCAACATGTTGAGCGTGCCGCCACGCCTGGGTGCCGCTTCCTGCGCGAAGGCGAGCGAAGACAGGCCGGCGGACGCGAGCGCCGCGCCTGATGAGACCAGAAAATCGCGTCGGTTGAAGCCTGCCATGTGATGCCATTCCTCTCTGTTCGTTGTTCGACGGCCGAATATGACGCGCCGCGGCGATCACGATAAAACGGCTGCGCGCGCGCGTGAACGAACGGTTATGCATATGGAAAGCATGGCGGCGCGAAAAGCATGTGACGTTGGGTGCAATGCCGAGAGGCGTGTTCACACTATCGAAGTGTTTCCACGATGAGGGCGAAGTTGATAAAGCCGATGAACATCAGAAAGACTTTGTCGAATCACGAGAAAATCCGACGAAAGCCCTTCAACCGACGGAACAGCCGCGCCACTTCGTTGCGACGTTCGTACATTATCCGGTCGTACTACCAAGGCTCGACGCGCGTGCTTAACGGAGCAATACGTTGAAGTTTGTAGATTCGAAGATTTTTTTACCAGCATCCCGTTGAACTTTTCCAACGAGTTCGTATGCTGACGTCACTACTTCAACCGAGTGGCGTCTTTCCAAAAGCCTGAAAACATATGCCAAAAAGCAAGAATAACCAAACAGGTAGCAGGGCCCAATCATGATGCGCCGGTTTGCTGTGGTCGGCGATAAGCTAAGTAACAACGGTGAGATTTGCGATTACAAAGGGCCCTTTTTCACGTTGAGCGGCCATCAAGCCGCGCTTATCAACGGTGCCGCATATTGTCCCGTCTGCAAGACAACCGGCTATATCGCGAAGGAAGGCGGTCCGCGCCGCATGACGTTAGGTGCAAGCGAGATAGCGCTAGAAAATGATGTCGTCATATGCGACTGTCCGGACCATCCGCGCATCTTCGCAAGACTCGCGGGGGAAGCTTGGTACGAAGATCTTGTCGAGAGTCTCGGGGCCATCCGTCATTGCGCGACTGGAAGTGACAACATCGCTGCCGCGCCTTTGGCGTCCGTGTTCGATGAAGCGTACGTTCTTCGCAGCAAGATGAACGGCAAGCCACTCTCTAACGTGGCGTATCGCCTGATTGGCGAAAGCGGAACGCTCATCGAGGGCGTGACCGACGCAGCCGGCAGGACGCAACGCATCAGGACCAATGCGGCCGAGCGTGTGACGGTCGCGGTGGAGGATGTGAAGTAATGGCAAAGGAGTTCTTCGAAGTTCATTCGTCGATGACTAACACGGTCGAGGGTTCGTCCGTGGATGTGTATGTCAACACGGAGCGCATTTGCCCGAATATGACGAATGCGGAATTCAGAAAGATGTTCGCTGCGGCGCAGGACGAAGCAGTTCAGAAGATTGAAATGCGCCTGGCTGCGTTAGATGTCTGGAGCGCCAGCGAAAAGGCTCGTGTATGGCGATGGTTCGGCCGCAACGACGAGGCCACTCATAGGCGGCTTCGAGATGGACTCACGAAAGTCCTTGAGGTAGTGCGCGGCTTCGGGCCCGAAAACGTAGTGCGAAGTGGGAGCGAAGCAGACCATGCAACAGGCTGCCTTCCGAACTCACGCACGGATGGCGTTGCGGCGCACGTATGCGCCCCGGATACCGCCACGCACACAATGGCAATCGATCTGAACTTTTGCACGATGCGGCCGTGGAGCGGCACAGGTGACTCGCAGGCATCAACTATCATTCATGAGGCGACTCATTTTCTCGACACGATGGCAACAGGCGACCCTCAGTACACGATAACTTTCAGGCTAAAGGAATGGGGGCAGGCGCATCCGGATCTTGCAATAGTGAATGCTGACAGCGTGGCGGGGTACTGTGTCTTTTCTGAAAATTAAGCTCCTGATTCCGGCGCTCTTGCTCACGTGGTTCGGTTCAGCACTGGCCTGTGATGGCCCACAGAATCAACGTGGAGAAAATATCGATGTTCTCTTCGCGCGAAATTCTGCGTCGCTCAGTGTCAAGGAATTGGCACGGCTCTCGGCATGGTCCGCAGAAATGCGAAAGTTTGAATACGCGGACGTTATTCAAGTGGTCGGCCTCGCGGAATCAATCGAGGTTATGCCGAGGAAGCTGGCAGAGCAGCGTGCCCAAAAGGTGTGGAGCGCCATGCAGCAGTTCGGCTTACAAAGTTCGCATTTGTGGGTAACTGGGCGCGTTTATACCGTGCGTGAGCCACGAAGGTTTTCCGAGCCGGGTGGGCAGCGGGTGGAAATCACGTTCGGTCCCGGATGCCCGAACAACTGTTGCACGCGCTAGAGGCGATCGCTACGCCACGCGCACCGCTCCCCCACCACCCGCCTAATGCATGTCGAGCACCGCGCCCTCGGGCACCGACAACCCCAGATGGCTGCGCAAGGTCTTGCCCTCATACGCGCGACGGAAAATGCCGCGCCGCTGAAGTATCGGCACGACGCCTTCCGTGAAGGCTTCGAGACCATCGGGCAGCACGTCGGGCATCAGATTGAAGCCGTCGGCGGCGCCGTTCCTGAACCAGTGCTCGATGTCATCCGCGACTTGCTCGGGCGTGCCGACGATCACGCGATGTCCGCCGCCGCCCGCCAGCGCACGGATGAGCTCGCGCACCGTGTAGCCATGCGTGCGCGCCTGCGCGAGCGTCGCGTTGAAGAACGTGTGATTGCCGTTGCCGCCATTGGGCAGCGGCAAGTCGTCGGGCAAACGCCTGTCGAGCGAAAGCGAATCGACGGGCACGCCGAGCGTGCCAGCGATGCGGTTCAGGCTGTACTGCACCGGAATCAGATCGACGAGTTCGTCACGGCGTCGCAGCGCCTCGCTTTCCGTCGAACCGATGATCGTCGTCAGTCCCGCGAGCACTTTCACCGCGTTCGCGCCGCGTCCGTAACGCGCCGCGCGCGCGTTGAGATCTTCGCGATATGCACGCGATTCATCGAACGATTGCGAGGCCGAAAACACCGCTTCCGCGTGACGCGCGGCAAGCTCGCGTCCGTCGCCCGATGCGCCCGCCTGCACCAGAACCGGATGACCCTGTGCCGAGCGCGGCAGATTCAGCGCGCCGCGCACGCTGAAGAATCGCCCACGATGATCGGCCGGATGCACCTTGTCGAGATCGACGAAGCGCCCGCTCGATTTGTCCGCGATGAATGCGTCGTCATCCCAGCTATTCCACAGCGTCTTGACGAGCGCCGCGAACTCGTCCGCGCGTGCATAGCGCGTTGCATGGTCGGGGACCGTGTCGTGACCGAAGTTGCGCGCGGACGGCAGGTCCGCGGTCGTCACGATGTTCCAGCCCGCGCGCCCGCCGCTGATCAGATCGAGCGTCGCGAATCGGCGTGCGATGTTATACGGCTCGTTGTAACTCGTCGATGCCGTCGCGATCAGCCCAAGATGCGTGGTCGCGGCTGCAATGCTCGTGAGGAGCATCGTCGGTTCGAGCGCCGTGATGGGGCGCATGTCGAGCTGATCGGAGATCGCGGCGCTATCGGCGAGAAAGATTGCATCGAGACACGCGCGTTCCGCCAGCTGCGCCAGGCGCACATAGTGGCTCACGTCGAGGAATACGTTCGGATCCGAATCCGGCAGACGCCATGCCGACGGCACGAATCCGGAATGAAGCGCGTTGATGTTCAGATGCAGTTGGCGCGGGGCATCGCCGCTCATGGAAAGCTCCACAGAAAGGGATAACTCTCCATCTTGTACGGGCGACGCGAACGACGCCACGAACGAATTCGACGAAGCATATGAAAAGCGGCGCTAAACGGATAAGGCTTGCGTAGCGCGCGTCGATGCTTACCTGATCTGCAACACCGCCTGGCGCACATCGATGCGGCGCGGAATCACCTTCGTATCGAAAGCCAGATTCGCCGAGTCCTGCTGCGCGCCAAGGACGTCGTCGGGAATCGGATAGCTCGCGCCCCACTCCAGGCGCGAGATCGCCCGGTTCCATACGGCGAGCGGCACGCCCGTATTGGCGGACAAAAAGCGCGCCGTATCCTGCGGATGCGCGAGGCTGTCGTTCGTCTGACGTGCAAGCTGATCGAACAGCAGACGCAGCGCGGCGGGATACTTTTGCGCGAAGTCGCGCGTCGCGATATAGAAGCCGTATTGCGGCACCGACAGATCCCCGATGGTGAGAATGGTCCGCGCGCCGGTGGTCAGTTCGGTGTCCGCGTAACGCGGATCGGGCACGGCCCACGCATCGATGAAGCCGCGCTCGAACGCCGAGCGCGCATCGCCATACGACAGGTACGTGAACTGCGCGGCGTTCGGGTCCATGTGGGCATCCTGCATCGCCTTCAGCACGAACAGGTGCCCTTGCGAGCCCTTGGCGAAGGCGATCTTTCTGCCCTTCAGATCGCGCAGGTCCTTCACGGGCGAATCCTTCGGCACGACGATCGCATAGCTTTTGACGAGTCTCGGCGCATACGCCACATACACGACCGATGGCGCCGCGCCCGCCTGCGCCATGATCGGCGGCGTCGAGCCGACCGTGCCTACATCGACGTCGCCCGCATTGATGGCTTCGACGAGCGGCGCGCCATACACGAACTCGTGCCACGAAACCTTGACGTGATGCGAAGCGAAAGCCTGCTCCAGCTTGCCCGATGCCCGCAGCGCGACGAGACCGTCGCCCTTCTGGATTCCGATGTTGATCTGCGCGGGATAGCCCTCGTCAGCGTGCGCGGCAAACGCGGCGGCGAAGCAACCGGCGGCGATGATGGATTTCAGGAAGCGGATCGGCATCAAGACTTGAAATAAGGATTGGCGGGACGTGCGAGACCGTAGTGACCGCGCAGCGTGGCGGCTTCGTACTCGCGCCGGAACAGGCCGCGCCTTTGCAGAATCGGCACGACATGCTCGGTGAAGTGCTCGAGCTGCGCGGGCAGTATGGGCGGCATCACGTTGAAGCCATCGGCGGCACGGCTTTCGGTCCAGTCGGCAATGACATCTGCAATCTGTTCGGGCGTGCCGGACAGCGTGAAATGCCCGCGCGCCGCCGCGAGCTTCCTCAACAGGCTGCGCAAGGTCGGACGCTCGCGCGCCACCAGTTGCGTGATGACTGCCGCGCGGCTTTGCGCGGCCTGCACCGTCGACGGGTCCGGAAAGTCATCGACGGACAGCGGCTGATCGAGCGGCAGCGTCGAGAAATCGTAGCCGCCGAAGCGGTTCGACAGGCGGCCGAGTCCCACGCTGACATCGGTGATCGAGTCGAGTTCGTCGAGCAGAGCGCTGGCTTCGGCTTCGGTCGAACCGATCGCCGCGCTGATGCCCGGCAGGATCACGATGTCCTGCTCCGAGCGGCCCGCGGCCCTCGCGCCCGCCTTGAGCTCGGCATAAAAGTCGATCGCGGATTGCTTCGTCAGATGCGCGGTGAAGACGGCTTCCGCATGGCGCGCGGCGAACGCCTTGCCCGTCGCCGACGAGCCCGCCTGCACCAGCACCGGATGCCCCTGTGGCGGGCGCGGCAGATTCAGCGGCCCCGCCACGCGATGAAACTTCCCGCGATAGCCGATCTTGCGCACGCGCGCCGGATCGAGAAAGCGTCCGCTCGACGCGTCATCGATGATGGCGTCATCAGCCCAGCTATCCCACAGTTGCGTGACGACTTCGAGAAACTCGTGCGCGCGTGCGTAGCGCTCCGCATGCTCGATCTGCTGCTCGTAGCCGAAGTTCGGCCCCGCGCCGCCGACCCACGAGGTCACGATGTTCCAGCCGATGCGCCCGCGCGAAATGTGATCCAGCGAAGCGAACTGACGCGCGAGATTGAACGGCTCGGTGTACGTGGTCGATGCCGTCGCGATCAGCCCGATGCGCGAAGTCGCCTGCGAAAGCGCCGCGAGCGTGGTGATCGGTTCGAGCGCGCCGGACGCGACGAATTGCGCGCCATCGCCGAGCGCGAGGGCATCGGCGAAAAACACGGAATCGAACAGGCTTTGCTCCGCCCTGACGGCGAGATCGCGAAAATAGTCGATATCGGTCAGCGCCTGGCGCGTCGCGCCGGAATGACGCCAGCCTGCTTCATGATGGCCGCGTCCGTGAACGAAGAGATTCAGATGTATAGGTCGGGGCATGAGCGAATAGTCTCGTTTGCCGGATCAGTCATGCACTTTAGGAAAACCGTGGCGCTCGGCGAGCAACGCGAGAATGCGGCGCGTATCGGTGACGAAGCGTTTCTCGCCGACGGTTTGCGCGTCGGACGGCGCGGGGTACGCATCGCCCAGCACCAGCACCGGCAGACTTTGATGCGCCTCGCTCAGTGCTTCGACCGCGGCCTTGCGGGGACGCTCGAAGGGCACGCGGCGGATATCGAGGCGCGCGTTGCGCGCCGGATCGCTTGCGAGCAAACCTTCGATCGGCGCACCGTCCGGGCAGATGAACACTTCGCCCGGGCGCTTCGGATCGGTGAAGCCCGGTTCCAGCAGAATGAGTAGATCGCGTTGGGTCATGGTCAGCGTCATGCGTGGTTGAGAGCCGCCACAGCGTAACCATCCCGCGCGGAGATTGGAACGAATTGGATCTGCTAACCAAATCTGCGGCGCGCATGACGAAAGACGGATCGCGGGCGCCTTCCGGACCGACAGCTCATGCGGCTATCCGATGCTTCGTCGACGTTATCCGCGCTTCTTGCGCGCGCTGCGCTGATCGATCCACAGCCGCGCCCAGCGTGCCGCATAGGCGATCGCATGATCGCGCTCGAAGAAGTAATCGAGCGCATCGAAAGTGAAGCTTGCACCGTGCGCGTACCGGCGATGTTCGATCGTCAGGTTGGCCGCATACAAGCCGCTCGGCATGGCCTGAGCGGAGGGTGCAACCTCATAACCTTTGTATTGCATGGAGCGAGTCCTCGCGGCAAATTCAGGCAACATTGCCCGAACCGCTTCATGCTAGGGGCCGACGAACGCATGGCCAACCAATCCTTTTACGTTTGCAAATCACCGGCCGCATCGATTCGTCATTACGTCATGCCATGCAGGTCAAAGGCGTCCCGGTCGCGGGTCCGGAACGAATCCATCGCGATTCGGCATGCGGATGGCGGCAAGCGAATGCGCATCGAGGCGGGCGTCGTCGGGAACGATGCCGTTCTGATTCAGGATCCACGCGCTCACGGCATACACCTCGTCCGCGCTCAGCGATTGCGGCGCGTTATAGGGCATCGCGCGGCGAATGTAATCGAAGAGTGTCGTCGCGTACGGCCAGTAGCTTCCGACCGTGCGCACCGGCTTCTCGCTCGCGAGCGTGCCACGCCCGCCGATCAGCCGGTCGCCCAGCACGCCCTCGCCTTTCGCGCCGTGACACGAGGCGCACTTGGCCGCGAAGATCCGCGCACCGGTCACCACGTCGCCGCTGCCCGCGGGCAGGCCGCGACCGTCAGGCGCGACATCGATGTTCCACGCGGCGATGTCCGCCGCGCTCACGGGCGTGCCGATCGTGCCGATCGTGCCGATCGTGCCGACAGCCGCGCGATGCGTTGCATCGTCTAACCCGGCCTGCGACGCGCGCCCGTCCCGCCACGGCCCCGAGCAGGCGGTAAGACACAGCGCCGTCAGACCCACGATCAGCGGGCGCACGGCGCGAAGTTGTCGAGTTGATTCCCTATGCATTTTTCACGCTGCCATCGGCGTCGACGCGCCATTGCTGAATGCCGTTGTAGTGGTAGTTCGAGTTCAGCCCGCGCGCGGCGACGAGCGCCTCGCGCGTCGGCTGGATGTATCCGGTCGAATCCGTTGCCCGCGAGAGGATCGTGGCCGGTTCACCGTTCCACACCCATCCCGCATGAAAGCGCGTGAGCGCGCGATCGCCGGGCGTGCCATCGAGCCGCGCCGCTTGCCATGAGCGGCCACCATCGACGGATACTTCGACCTGACGGATCGCACCGCGTCCCGACCAGGCGAGCCCCACGATCGGGTAGTAACCGTGAGTCGTCAACTTGTGCCCGGGCGATGGCCGCGTGATGACCGATTTCGCATCCATCTCGAACACGAACTGGCGCGCGCGACCATCGGCCAGCAAGTTCGTGTATTTCGACGTTTCCTCTCGCGTTTCGAGCGGCGCGTCGACGAGCTTCAGCCTGCGCAGCCACTTCACGTTGGTGTTGCCTTCGAAGCCGGGGACCAGAAGCCGCAGCGGATAGCCGTTCTCCGGCCGCAGCCGCTCGCCGTTCTGCGCATACACGACGAGCGCGCGATCCAGCACGCGATCGAGCGGCAGGCTGCGCGTCATCGCGGCTGCATCGGCGCCCTCCGCGAGAATCCAGCGCGGCGCGTGGCCGTCGTTCGCAGCGAGCCCGCCGGCCGCCTCGATCAACGTCGAAAGCCGCACGCCGGTCCACTCGCAGCACGACAGAAGCCCGTGCGTGAGCTGAACGGGCAGCCCGCTCGGCCCCTTCCATTCGCTGGCGGTGTTGCCCGAACATTCGAGAAAGTGCACGCGCGACTCGGAAGGCAGCCGCAGCAAATCGTCCATCGTGAAGAGCTTCGGCTCGCGCACGAGGCCATGAATCACGAGCCGGTGCTGGTCCGGGTCGATATCCGGCACACCGGAGTGATGGCGTTCGTAGACAAGCCCGTTCGGTGTGATCGCGCCGTGCAGATCGGCGAGCGGCGTCAGCGACGAAGCCGCTCCCGGCACCGGCCACGCACGCGCCGCGCGACGCACGACCTCGGATTCGCGCGGGGATGGCAGGCCATAGGGATGATCGAGAATCGGCGCGCCAGGCATGCGCGTCCACGGCTCGACGCTGAGCGGCTGCAAGAGTCCGGACGCCGCATTCGCGTGAGGCGCCACGACTGCCGACAGCGCGAGGCCGCCCAGCATCCGGCGTCGCGGCGACGCGGGAGCGTGTTGCTCCGGCTTCGCGGGATCGCCGGGCCGTGTGGCGGAAAACGATGAGAAACGCGGGATTTTCGGCATGCTCGATGAGTCGGGCAGAGAAGACAGGCAGTCGGGCGCCCGATTATAGGTCGCGGTTTCGGGATGCCCAATCGCGATTGCGACTATGCAAATGACAAGGGTTGCTTAAGCGCCATCGTCTGACGCGTTCCTGCGAATGCGATGACATCATGAGTCGCTCACGCCGACGACGGCGCGCAGGATCACCGGCTGCCCGCCGCGCAACGACACGGCGCCGAACACCGAGCGCGCGTGCACGCCGGCATCGCCCAGAACCTCGACCAGCAGATCCGATGCGCCGTCGAGCACCTTCGCGTGGTCTTCGAAGGCGGCGTCGGCGTTCACGAAGCCCTGCACGTCGAGCACCTGCTTCACGCGCTCGAGCGAGCCGAGTTCATCGCGCAGCACGAGCAGCAGTTCCAGTGCCGCCTCGCGTGCGAACGAAACGCCGTCTTCGAGCGTGAGCGTGTCACCCAGCCTGCCTTTGGACGGCTTACCGTCGATGGCGGCGCCCGCCGACTTGCCCGACACGAACACGAGATCGCCCCAGCGCGTGGCATTGCGATAGTTAGCCTTCGGGTTGCTCGAAGTGCGTTCGGGGTCGATCAGACGGTCGAGTCTTTCGTCGGCGCTCATGGTGCTCCTGTCGGTATGAATGCGTGACATCACGCGCAGCCGCTCATGTTATGCAGCAACGGCCGGCGCGCTAACCAACGAAGCCTCATATCGATATGACCGGCCTCGCGCGGCGCGAAGCGTTCGTTGCGCGCCTGCTCGCGATTTCTGCATCGCTTCTCCGATGTAATCCGGAATCCAAATCAGACGCTCCGACCATTACAAACGAAAAATCCTTTGTTGGACTTCGGTAAGCACGACCGTAGTATCCGGCTTCCTCGAACTCATGGTTAATACCTAAGGAAGCGAATGAAACGAGTCGCACTCGCCGGCGCCGCTGGCATACTGGCCGCCCTTCCGGGCATCGTTCAGGCACAGAGTTCCGTCACCTTGTACGGGATCATCGACGCCGGCCTCGCCTATACGAACAATCAGCGTGGCGCATCCAATGTGCAGGCGACGAGCGGCAAGCTCAACGGCAGCCGCTGGGGCCTCAAAGGCGTCGAAGATCTGGGCGGCGGCTACAAGGCGCTGTTCACGCTCGAGAGCGGCTATCGCGTCAACGACGGCACACTCGCTCAAGGCGGACGCGAATTCGGGCGGCAAGCTTATGTGGGCGTGGCGAAGACGGGCATCGGCACGCTGACGCTCGGGCGTCAGTACGATCCGAACACGGATCTCGTTGCGCTCTTCGCGGGGCCGGGATTTTGGTCGCCCGCCACGCACGTCGGCGATAACGACAATCTGAATCAGACCTTCCGCATCAACAATGCCGTGAAGTTCAAGAGCGATACCTTCGCGGGCGTGACTGTCGATGCGCTCTACGGGTTCAGCAATCAGGCGAGCAACGGCGCGGGCGCGGGCTTCGGCAACAACCGCGCTTGGGGCGTATCGGCGAGCTACGCCAGCGGGCCGTTGCAACTCGGCGCGGGCTATTTGCTGCTCGATCATCCGAATGTCGCGTCGAACACGAGCGGCGCGGTCGGCGGTGCATCGACCACGTCCGGCGACGACTACAGCGGCGCCTTCTTCTATGGCCTGAACGGGGGCGTCGCGCGGCAGCAAGTGGCGGTCGCGGGCGGCAACTATGCGATCGGATCGGTCGCGACAGTCGGCTTCGCATGGAGCCACACGCAGCTAGACTACAACGATGGCTCGTCGCGCAAGTTCAACAACTACGATGTGAACGGCCGCTATAACATTACGCCGGCGACGACGCTGATCGGCGTGTACACCTTCACCGATGGCCGCGCCAACAGTCTGCCCGGCACCGGCGGCGCGACACTCAAGCCGCGCTGGCATCAGTTCACGCTCGGCGTCGACTATGTATTGTCGAAGCGCACGGACCTCTATCTCTCCGGCGTCTATCAGCTCGCGGCGGGCGATGCCTCGACGCGCGTCGGCAACGGCTATCAGAAGATCGCGGCTATCGCCGACGCGGGCACGCCGTCGTCGACGAACCGGCAAGTGGCGGCGTTCGGCGGCGTGCGCGTGCGCTTCTGAGCTGCGAAGAACCGCATCGAACCGGTGAAAATCCCGCGGCGAAAGCGCGGAACGACACCCTCGATACGCTGCGCTCACACCGTTTCCCTACGCGCTTACACGAATCGGGCGCATCCGGAAGACACGCTCGAAGCCTCGTGCTTCGAGCGTCGCCGAGCGCATTCGCGCGACGCGCAATCGCGGTTCTTTCAAATCTCTGAAGGTGACAAGCAAAGCAGAAATCGATCTTTGGCGGCCTTGAGCCGGTTGCTAAGATCGCCGCTCGCTTTCAACGGACCGCCATAACGACAATGACCTTGCACCGCTCGATCGCTACCCGCCGCGCCGCCGTTGCGCTCGCCGTCGCCAGCCTCTTCGCGCTGGCATCGTGCGGCTCTTCCAGCGACAGCTCGCCGACGACCGCGCCGGTCGCCGCCGCCAAACGGCCGAACATCCTGTACATCATGGCCGACGATCTCGGCTACTCGGATATCCACGCGTTCGGCGGCGAAATCAACACGCCGAATCTCGATGCGCTCGTCGCATCGGGCCGCATCCTCACGAACCATCACACCGGCACGGTCTGCGCGATCACGCGCGCCATGCTGATCTCAGGCACCGACCACCATCTCGTCGGCGAAGGCACGATGGGCACGCCAACCGACGAACGCAAGGGCCTGCCGGGATACGAAGGCTATCTGAACGACCGGGCGCTCTCGGTCGCGCAGTTGCTGAAGGATGGCGGTTATCACACGTACATGGCGGGCAAGTGGCACATCGGCTCGGGAATCGTAGGCAGCACCACAGGCGGCGGGCAAACGCCGGATCAGTGGGGCTTCGAGCATAGCTATGCGCTGCTCGGCGGCGCCGCGACGAATCACTTCGCGCACGAACCCGCAGCCTCGAAAAACTACACGGAAGACGGTCAATACGTTCAGCCGGGACAGCCCGGCCAGCCAGGCGGCGCAGGCGGCAGTCCGAGCGTCTTCTATTCGACCGACTTCTATACGCAGCGCTTGATCTCCTACATCGATTCGAACAAGGGCGACGGCAAGCCCTTCTTCGCCTACGCAGCCTACACGTCGCCGCACTGGCCTTTGCAGGTGCCCGAGCCTTACTTGCACAACTATGCGGGCAAGTACGACGCAGGTTACGACGTCATCCGCAATGCGCGGATCGCGCGGCAGAAGGCGCTCGGCATCATTCCCGCCGATTTCAATCCGTATCAGGGCGCGCCGGAAACGCTGACCTCGTCGCCCGCCACGGCGAACAATGGCACCGCGAACGCGAAATACATCAGCGCCGTGCACAACGCCGCGCAAGGCTACAGCGACTATGGTCCCGGCACGGTCAACAAGTCGTGGAACAGCCTGTCCGCCGCCGAGAAGAAGGCGCAAGCGCGCTACATGGAAATCTATGCCGGCATGGTCGAGAATCTCGATCACAACATCGGCCTGCTGATCCAGCATCTGAAAGACATCGGCGAATACGACAACACGTTCATCCTGTTTCAGTCCGATAACGGCGCGGAAGGCTGGCCGATCGACTCGGGCGCGGATCCGACCGCGACCGATACCGCGAACGCATCCGATGCGGTCTATTCGACGCTCGGCACCGACAACGGTCAGCAGAACGCGCGGCGTCTGCAATACGGCCTGCGCTGGGCCGAAGTCAGCGCGACGCCGTTCCGCCTCACCAAGGGCTACGCGGGCGAAGGCGGCGTATCGACACCGCTCATCGCACATTTGCCCGGACAGACGGCGCAGTTGCCCACCTTGCGCGCCTTCACGCACGTCACCGACAACACCGCGACCTTCCTCGCCGTCGCACAGATCACGCCGCCGACGCAGCCCGCGCCGGCTTCGATCAATACGCTCACGGGCGTCGATTCGAACAAGGGCAAGGTGGTCTATAACAACCGCTACGTCTATCCGGTCACCGGACAGTCGCTGCTCCCGATTCTCAAGGGCGACGGCACCGCGGAAGTGCACACCGCCGCGTTCGGTGACGAAGCCTATGGACGCGGCTATCTGCGCAGCTCCGATGGCCGCTGGAAGGCGCTTTGGACCGAGCCGCCGACCGGTCCCGTCGACGGTCACTGGCAGCTCTTCGACCTGCAGGCCGATCGCGGCGAGAACAACGACGTATCGGCGCAGAATCCGTCGGTCATCGACAGTCTCGTGCAGCAGTGGAACAGCTACATGAGCACGGTGGGCGGCGTCGAACCGCTGCGGCCGCGCGGCTACTACTGAGCGCGCGGTGAGTCGTCGATGGACATCCGTTGCAGGCGCCGGCGCCGTGACGCTCGCGTTGTTCGGCGCGGGCTTCGGCGGGGCGCTCGCCGTGAACGCGGAGCACGGCTTCGATCCGCGCAATCTCGCGCGCACGCTGGCGCCGCTCGGCTCCGAGCAGCAATGCGAACGCTATTCGGGCATTCCCGCCAAGTGGCGCGACGATCCGCGCGCGGGCATGGTGCACCTGCGCGGCGGCGAATTCGTCTTCGGCAGCACACTGGGTTATGACGACGAGCGCCCGATGGGCGATGGCAAGACGAAGGTCGGAGCCTTCTGGATCGACCAGACCGATGTAACCAACGCGCAGTTCGCCGCTTTCGTCGACGCGACGGGCTATGTGACCGAAGCCGAGCGTCAGGGCGGCGCTGTCGTGTTCCATGTCCCGACGCGCGAAGAAATGAACGCACGCGATCTCGCGTGGTGGTCGTGGGTGAAAGGTGCGTCGTGGAAGCATCCCACGGGATCGTCGAGCACATGGAAAGGGCACGAAAATCGTCCGGTGACGATGGTGACGCTCGCCGACGCCCTCGCCTACGCGCACTGGCTCGGCCGCGATCTGCCGAGCGAGGCCGAGTGGGAATACGCGGGCAAGGCCGGGCGGGAAGGCGCGCAGCTCGACGCCGCTCCGCGCGATGCGCGCGGCAAGCCATCGGCGAATTACTGGCAAGGCGTGTTTCCCGTGCTCGACTCCGCCGAAGACGGCCATGCGGGTTTGGCGCCGGTCGGTTGCTATGCGGCGAACGATTTCGGGCTGTACGACATGATCGGCAACGCATGGGAATGGACGAAGGATCCTTACACCGGTCCGCGTCAGCCGCATTCGAACGGCGACACGGCGGCGGTGATCCCAGCGCGCAAGCACGACACGGCCATGGTCATCAAGGGCGGCTCGTTCCTGTGCGCGCAGGATTATTGCGTGCGCTACCGGGCGTCGTCGCGCGAGCAGCAGGAAGCGGATTTGCCCGCGTCGCATATCGGCTTTCGCACCGTGCTGAGGGACGGCTGATGCGCGCGCGATTCGTTTTCGCGCGGGCGGTTCTGGCAGCCTCTTTCGTGACGACGGCGCATGCCGCGGAGCAGACGGTTCGCATCGGCGTGATGCCGGGCGAGGAAGCGACGATCGTCGCGCATGTGCGTGAAGTCGCCGCGAAGCAGGGCTTGCCGCTCGCCGTCGTGACTTTCGACGATGCCGCGCGCATCGACGCCGCGCTCGCAAACGGTACCATCGATGCCGCCAGTTTCGAGGACGAAGCCAGCCTCGCCGCCCGCAGCGCGCGCAACGGCTACGCGATCGAAAGCGTCGCCGCGACCGTGACCTTGCCGATGGCGCTCTACTCGCGCAAGCTCGCATCGATCGCCTACTTGCCGCGCGGCGCGACCGTCGCCGTTCCGGCCGATGCCGCCGGCACCGCGCGCGCATTGATCCTCCTGCAGAACTATGCGCTCATCACGCTGAAGGACGGCGCGGGCCTTCATCCGACGCTCGGGGATATCGCCGGCAATCGCTTCGGTCTGAAGATCCGCCGGGTGGAACGCGCGAAGCTCTACGAAGCGCTCGACACGGCGAGCTTCGTCGCGATGAACGCCGACGACGCCGCGCGCAACAAGCTGAAGCCGGGCCGCGACAGCATCGGCATCGAAGATGCGCGCTCGCCTTATCAGCATGTTCTCGCCGTGCGTACGCGCGACGCGAAGGCCGCCTGGGTCGGGCGACTCGTTCGTGTCTTTCATTCCGACGACGTCGCGCATTTCATCCTCACGCAGTATCAGGATTCCGTGCGCCGGCCTTGGTGAATAGCTACTCGTTCGACTGCACCGCGTGCGGCAAATGCTGCAACAGTCCGCCGGCGATGTCGCTACGCGAACTGTTCGAACACCGCGACGTATTCGTCGGCTGCATCGCGCTCGGACGCATGCCGCGAGGCGCAGACACGCCACTGCACGCGTTTCCCGTCGATGAGGCCAGTGCCATCACCATCGCGACGCTTGCGCTCGATTACCCGTCGCTCGGCCGCTGTTCCGCGCTTGCGCATGACGGGTTGTGCGGCCTTCATGCAAAGGGCAAGCCGGATCAGTGCATCGCGGTGCCGCTCGACCCGCTCGTGCCCGATCACCTGCAACATGCGGTGCTTGCGCAGCGCTCGCGTGGCGCGGGATGGATCGGCGCGCAATGCATCCGCCCGGGCGAGCATCCGGGTGCGTTGCTCCTCAAGGCTGGCGAGATCGTGGATGAAGAGGCCAAGGCGGCCGTGCAACGCAGACGGCACGCGCTAGGCATCGAGCGCGAGCTATGGGCCGCGCCGTTGTTCGATGTCCTGAGACGCGACTTCGCCGATCCGCGCCGCGCGCTCGCGATGCTTCCTTCCGACGGTTATCGCACCATTGCGAGCGTGCCGGCGCTCATGGGTATCGGCACGTTATCGACGGCGCTCGCGCGCGCGTGCATCGCCTATATCGATGCGCAGACGGCGCTGATACACCGGAACGTCGCGCAGGCCGTGCAACGCCGCCGCCTCGACGACCGGCCGACGACGCAGACACTGCGCGGTTTCTCCGATGCACTTCAGCATGCACGCGCGCATCTCCGCGCGCTGCCCGAACGCACCGCAGCCTCGCCGCTCGCGAAAGACGCCGAGGCGTGGTTTCTCTTCTGAGGTTCGGCGAATGCGCCGTTCGTGCCGACGGGCAGCATACGAATCCGCCTTTTTGCTACGCAGCAATCGGACCGTCCAACGTGCGTCTAAAGAAATTGAGTCAATGCTCTATTTCAACGTATCTCATGCCGATCGCCCCCAGCCCGCAGCCGGTTTCCGGATTTCATCCTGTCGTAAGGTTTACCCCGATTTAAACGCAAACCAACAAAAGGGACATTCTGGCTGCTGCATGTAATCGAAGCGCAACCCAATTGACGTCATTCTGAAGCGCCAGCTCTGCGGCTGGCGTCGTGCATGCCGAGAGGAGAGCGATTTGGTCCTTGAACTGGAGCGGGTCAGTGTCGTTTCTGGCGGGCAGCCGTATCTGTACGGCGTGGATTTGCGCCTTGTCCCAGGCGCCATCAACGTGCTTCTCGGACCAACACAGGCCGGCAAAACCACGCTGATGCGCGTGATGGCGGGTCTCGACAGGCCGAACGACGGCCGGGTGCTCGTCGACGGCCAGAACGTGACAGGCGTCAGCGTGCGCCAGCGCAATCTCGCGATGGTCTATCAGCAGTTCATCAACTACCCCGCGATGACGGTGTTCGAGAACATCGCCTCGCCTTTGCGTCTGCAAAAAACCGACCCTGCCGAAATCCGCCGGCGCGTGCACGAAGTCGCGGCCCGACTGCATATCGACCATTTGCTGGAGCGGCGGCCAGGCGAACTGTCGGGCGGACAGCAGCAGCGCTGCGCGCTCGCGCGTGCACTCGTGAAGCGCACGTCGCTGGTGCTGCTCGACGAACCGCTCGTCAATCTCGATTACAAGCTGCGCGAGGAATTGCGCCTCGAACTGGCCACGCTTTTCGCCGACGGCAAGACGACGGTCGTCTACGCGACCACCGAACCGCTCGAAGCGCTGCTGCTGGGCGGCTATACGGCAATCGTCGATAAAGGCCGGGTTCTGCAGTTCGGTCCCACGCTCGATGTCTATAACGCACCGGTCAACGTCGCGGCCGCAGCCGTTTTCAACGACCCGCCGATGAACATGCTGACGAGCGACTGCGGCAACGGCCGCGCGCGTCTGCCGATCGGCGTCGAAGTTCCGGTCCGGCACGGTCTCGCCGCGAACGGCGCATGCCGCATCGGCATCCGGCCGGGGCACGTGCGTCTCGAGGCGAAGGCCGCTCATGCGATCGCCGTTGCGTGCCGGCTCGAACTCGCTGAACTGAGCGGCTCGGAAACATACCTGCACTTGCGCACGCTGACCGGCGCGGTCGACCTGGTTGCGCAATTGCAGGGCGTGCATCAGATCGAGCTCGGCACGCAGCTCGATGTTTTCATCGACCCTGACGAACTGTTCGTGTTCGGCGCGGATACCCAACTGGTGTCCAGCCCGGAGGCAGCTCATGGCGTGCATTGAGTTCCAGAATCTCGGGCACGCGTACGGACCGGCCCCCGCGACGCTCGACGACTACGCGCTTCAACCCATGAGCATGGTCTGGGATGACGGCGGCGCTTACGCGTTGCTCGGGCCATCGGGTTGCGGCAAGACCACGCTGCTGAATATCGTGTCGGGGCTCGTCAAGCCGTCGGAGGGCAAGGTGCTGTTCGACGGACGCGACGTGACTGCGCTCGGCGCACGCGAGCGCAACATCGCGCAAGTGTTCCAGTTCCCCGTGGTCTACGACACGATGACCGTGTTCGACAACCTCGCGTTTCCGCTGCGCAATCGGATGATGTCGACCGCCGAGGTCACGAAGCGCGTGCACGAAGTCGCGGAAATCCTCGATATGACGCGCGACCTGCCGCTCAAGGCGAGCAATCTGGCCGCCGACGCCAAGCAGAAAATATCGCTCGGGCGCGGCCTCGTGCGCAAGGACGTCGCGGCGATTCTCTTCGACGAACCGCTCACCGTGATCGATCCCGCGATGAAGTGGATGCTGCGCCGGCAGTTGAAGAAGATCCATCAGCAACTCAAGCTCACGCTTATCTATGTGACGCACGATCAGGTAGAAGCGCTGACTTTCGCGGATGAAGTCGTGGTCATGACGAATGGCCGCGTCGTTCAGAAAGGCGGAGCCGATGCGCTTTTTCTGCGGCCGGATCACGCTTTTGTCGGCTACTTCATCGGCAGTCCGGGCATGAATCTCTGTCCGATCGAGCTCGACGCAGACGGCGCAAAAATCGGCTCCCAGCGCCTGCCGCTCGACGCGGGCACGCTCGCGACGCTACGGGCCGCGCATCAGCAGACAAACGGCGCGCTCAAGCTGGGGATTCGCCCGGAATTCGTACGGCTTTCGCATGAAGGCAGAGCGGGTGCGCTCAACGCGCGGGTGCTTCGCGCACAGCAACTCGGCAACTATCAACTGGTGACCGCGCAATGCGACGGCCATGTGTTCAATGCGAGGCTCGAACCGCATGTACGGATTGTCGACGGACCTGCCTGGCTGCATCTGGTTGCGCCTGAGACCGTATTCTTCTGCAACGACGAACGAATCGAAACACGCATCTCCGAAGAGGCCGCGCGATGAAGCCCGTCAATCAGAAAGCGTGGTTGCTGGTCGTTCCGGTGTTCATCTGCGTCGCGTTCTCCGCGATCCTGCCGCTGATGACCGTGGTCAACTATTCGGTGCAGGACATCATCGGCCCGACGCAGCATGTGTTCGTCGGTACGGAGTGGTTTCGCAACACCATGACCGATCCGGATTTGCGCCAGGCACTCGGCAGACAGGTCATTTTCTCTGCGTGCGTTCTGCTGTTCGAGATTCCATTGGGCGTGGGCCTCGCACTGTCGATGCCGGCTTCGGGATGGCGCGCATCGGCGACGCTCGTCGTGCTCGCCATGCCGTTGCTGATTCCATGGAACGTGGTGGGCACGATCTGGCAAATCTTCGGGCGCCCGGATATCGGACTGCTCGGCTACTGGCTCAATAGTCTCGGCTTCGACTACAACTACACGGCGAGTCCCACCGCCGCATGGCTCACGGTGCTGGTGATGGACATCTGGCACTGGACGCCGCTCGTCGCGCTGCTGTGCTATGCGGGCTTGCGCGCGATTCCGGACGCCTTCTATCAGGCCGCGGAGATAGATGGCGCAAGCCGCTTTGCGGTATTCCGCTACATCGAGTTGCCGAAGATGCGCGGCGTGCTGATGATCGCCGTGCTGCTGCGCTTCATGGACAGCTTCATGATCTACACCGAGCCGTTCGTGCTGACAGGCGGCGGACCCGGCGATTCCACGACCTTCCTCAGTCAGTACCTGACGCAAAAAGCGGTCGGCCAGTTCGACCTCGGCCCGGCCGCGGCTTTTTCGCTGATCTATTTCCTGATCATTCTGCTGTTGTGCTTCATTCTCTATAACTGGATGAATCGCGTCGGCAGAGGCGGCCCCGCTGCGCAAGGAGACGACCATGCAGGATAAGCGCCGCTGGATGCGGACGTTGGTGCTCGTCGTCTATATGCTGTTCGCGCTGATTCCGCTTTACTGGATGTTGTCGATCTCCCTGCGCACGAACGAGGAGACCATGTCGACGTTCGCCACGCTGCCGCAGCACGTCACGTTCGACAACTACAAGGTGATCTTCACCGATCCCTCGTGGTACTGGGGCTACATCAATTCGATCATCTACGTGCTGATGAACACGGTGATGTCCGTGCTGGTCGCGCTGCCTGCCGCGTATGCGTTCTCGCGTTATCGCTTTCTCGGCGACAAGCACATGTTCTTCTGGCTGCTCACCAACCGCATGACGCCGCCCGCCGTGTTCCTGCTGCCGTTTTTCCAGCTCTATTCGAGCATCGGCCTGACCGACACGTACATTGCCGTCGCACTCGCGCACATGCTCTTCAACGTGCCGCTTGCCGTATGGATTCTCGAAGGCTTCATGTCGGGCGTCTCGCGCGAGATCGACGAAACCGCGTATATCGACGGCTATACGTTTCCCGCCTTCTTCGTGAAGATCTTTCTGCCGCTCATCAAGTCGGGCGTCGGTGTCACGGCTTTCTTCTGCTTCATGTTCAGCTGGGTCGAACTGCTGCTCGCGCGCACGCTGACTTCGGTCAATGCGAAACCTATCGCTGCCGTGATGACGCGCACCGTGTCGGCTGCCGGCATGGATTGGGGCGTGCTGTCGGCTGCGGGCGTGCTGACGATCGTTCCCGGCGCGCTCGTGATCTACTTCGTGCGCAACTACATCGCGAAGGGCTTCGCGATGGGGAGAGTGTGATGTTCACGTGGATGTACTGGACGCCCGAGGTGGCGATTTTTTTCGGCTGCATCGTCGTGATGCTGGGCGGCATGACGGTATGGGAACTGTGCTCGCCGACTCATGAACGCAAGGGTTTTCTGCCTATCGCGACGACTCGCGGCGATCGCCTTTTCATCGGCCTGTTGACTGCCGCTTATGTGAATCTCGCGTGGCTTGCGATCAGCGCGGAGGGCTCGAGTTCGTGGCCGGGCTTCGTAGCCTCGGTGCTGGTGCTGCTCGCGATCATGTGGAAAGGCTAGCAAGCCGACGCATGCAGCGATGACTGACAACTGCCGGTTCCGCTGATGCCCCCAGCGGGCGCCGACAAGATCGAAGGGGCACGGAAGACACAGGAGAAGACCATGCATCAGAGGAGACGGATCGTCGCGCTGGCAGTGGCAAGTATCGTGTCGGGTGCCTTCGCGAACCAGGCTCTGGCGGGAACGCCCGAGGCGCAGAAATGGGTGGACAGCGAGTTTCAACCCAGCACGCTGTCGAAACAGCAGCAGATGGACGAGATGAAATGGTTCATCGATACCGCGGCGAAACTCAAGTCGCAGGGCGTCAAAGAGATTCATGTCGTGTCGGAAACCATCGACACGCACACCTACGAATCGAAAACGCTAGCGAAAGCGTTCAGCGAAATCACCGGCATTCAGGTGAAGCACGACATCATTCAGGAAGGGGACGTCGTCGAGAAATTGCAGACCTCGATGCAATCCGGCCAAAGCATTTACGACGGCTGGATTTCGGACTCGGACCTGATCGGCACGCACTATCGCTATGGCGTGATCGTTCCGCTATCCGATTACATGGCGGGCGAAGGCAAGGAATACACGAACCCCGGTCTTGACCTGAAAGATTTCATCGGCACGAGCTTTACGACCGCGCCGGACAAGAAGCTCTATCAGCTTCCCGACCAGCAGTTCGCGAACCTTTACTGGTTCCGCGCGGACTGGTTCGCACGCAAGGACTTGCAGGACAAGTTCAAGGCGAAATATGGCTACGAACTCGGCGTGCCGGTCAACTGGTCCGCGTATGAAGACATCGCCGAGTTCTTTACGAACGACGTGAAAACCATCGACGGAGAAAAGGTCTACGGCCATATGGATTACGGCAAGAAAGACCCGTCGCTCGGCTGGCGCTTCACGGACGCGTGGCTTTCCATGGCGGGCGAAGCCGACAAGGGCATTCCGAACGGCATGCCCGTCGACGAATGGGGCATCCGCGTGACGCCTGATGGCTGTCATCCGGTAGGCGCGTCGGTATCGCGCGGCGGCGGCACTAATAGCCCGGCAGCGGTCTACGCGACGACCAAATACATCGACTGGCTCAAGAAATACGCGCCACCGGAAGCGTCGGGCATGACCTTCAGCGAAGCGGGCCCGGTGCCCGCGCAGGGACGCATCGCGCAACAGGTGTTCTGGTACACCGCGTTCACGGCGTCGATGCTCAAGCCGGGCAACGTCACGAATGCGGATGGCACGCCGAAGTGGCGCATGGCGCCCTCCCCGCACGGCGCCTACTGGAAGGAGGGCATGCAAAACGGGTATCAGGACGTCGGCTCATGGACCTTCTTCAAGTCGACGCCGCCGAATCAGCGCGCTGCCGCGTGGCTATACGCGCAGTTCGTGACGTCGAAGAGCGTGTCGCTCAAGAAGTCGATTGTCGGTCTCACGTTCATTCGCGACTCCGACATTCATAGCGACTACTTCACGAAGAACGCGGATAAATACGGCGGCTTGATCGAGTTCTATCGCAGCCCGGCGCGCGTCGCGTGGACGCCGACCGGCAACAACGTGCCCGACTATCCGAAGATGGCGCAACTCTGGTGGAAGAACGTCGGCACTGCTGTCGCCGGTGAGAAGACGCCGCAGGCTGCGATGGATAACCTGGCGAAGGAAATGGACCAGGTGTTGTCCCGTTTGCAGCGGGCGGGGATGAAGGTTTGCGCGCCGGAGCTGAATGCGCAGAGCGATCCGTCGAAGTGGCTGTCCGACCAGCACGCGCCGTGGAAGGCGCTTGCCAATGAGAAGCCGAAGGGGGAAACGGTGAAGTATGAGCAACTGCTGTCGGCGTGGAAGGCGGGTAAGGTGCGGTAGGGGTTTTGGTTTTTGGATTGGCGGCACTTGGTTGTGCCGCCTTTTTTGTGGGTTGCTGGACGGGCGCGGTGGGGCTGGAAGCGGCAGCGACGATTCGATGCGGATGCAATCTCTGACGGCCCTCGATGACCATCAGCCGAAATTCGCGGATTACCGCCTCGTTGTTCTGCTACGACCGTGGTCCGAAGGGCTGAAGCCAACCCGAACCAGCCGTTCCTGACGACGCCGCTTCAATGGCGGCTTGAGAGGGGCTAAGCGGTCATCCGACCAACTGCCATTCGCGTCCCCTGAGTTCATATCTGCGTCAGTGTCCTAAGGACCGCGTCGCTCCTTTTGCCAGCCATGAAACGACTTCGTCGACCATCGGATGGTGACGTTCGGTATTCCATACCAAAGCTGCGGTTACGACCATGACCTTCTCTTTAAGAGGCCTCACCACGACATTCTCTGGTGCCAGCTTTCGCATGGTCGCTGGTACCAGCGCTACGCCCTGCCCGCACCCGACATATGCAATCTGCGAGGTGACCGAGCGCACCTCACGAGTGACGTGTGGGGTCAATCCATGTGAACGGCAGACCGACGTCAGCAGGTCGAAGTAGACCGGGCTGACTTGTCGGGAGGACATCACAAGTTGTTCATTCGCCAGCGACTGCAATCGCACCCTGGACAAGGCGGCCAGCGGATGATCCCTCGGAAGCGCTACAGCCAGCCTGTCCTCAGCTAGCGGCAGGGTGGCGATTCCGTTTCCCACCTCGCCATCGACACGGACAAATGCCAAGTCGATCTCGCCCGCTTCCAGTGCGGGGATGGCATCGACGCTATCGATTTCGCGAACGAAGACGGTCAGATGCGGGTGAGCGCGCTTGAGCGCTTCCAGCACGGGTGGCACCGTTTCCAGCATGGCGGAAGTGATAGCACCGACGTGCAGCACGCCGGACTGGCCGGCAGCTACTTCACGGACTACGCGTTCCAGTCGTTCCACCTGCTCCGCGAATTGCCGGACGGCGGGCAATATCGCCGCGCCCGCGGGGCTCAACTGTGTGCCTTGACGCGATCGATAAAAAAGCTGCAGTTTAAGCGACTGCTCAAGAACCTTGATCTGCTCCGTCAGCGGCGGCTGCGACATGTTTAGCCGTTTTGCCGCCCGCCCATAATGCTGCTCCTCCGCGACGGCGAGAAACATCCATAACTGCCTGATCAGCCTGAAATCGATCGTATTGCCCATGCTAGTTCGTTGTCTAAGGGAAGCGAAGTGAATCTCCCATTGTGCCTGTTCTGCAAACAGTATCACTGAGATACGAAATACGAAATTTACATATCAACTGCACAGCGCGAGGATTGCCACACTTCCCTAAGGAACCACCTCGATGAACCCGAAATCCATTCTTGATCGCCTCGCGGCGCTGGACACCAGCACGGTTTCCGACGCACTGGACTTTCTCGGTCTGCCCGGTGCGACGTACGGACTGCGTCCGTTGTGGAACTGCCCTAAGATCGTCGGTCGGGCGAGCACCATCCAGCTCGGACCGAAAGCCGATGCCAAGCCGACCGTGCATCTGATTTCGCCGGTCATCGACGCCGTGATCACGGACGACCGCGTACTGGTAATCGCCGGCGGAGCTGAGGGCGTCTCCTGCTGGGGCGACATCCTGGCCAATGCCGCCACCGCAAAGCAGGTCCGCGGATCTGTCATCGACGGCCTGAGCCGCGACATCGACGGCAGTGAGTCGATCGGCTATCCCGTTTTCGGTCGCGGCGTGACGATGATCAGCGCGCGCAACCGCGTGATCCAGATTGATTCGGGTAAGCCTGTCCAGATGGCGGGCGTCACCGTAAGCGAAGATGACTACGTGCTCGCCGACCGCTGCGGCACCGTATTCGTTGCGGCTGCTCGCATCGAGGAAGTGCTGGATCTTGGCGAGCGTATCGCAAGCCGCCAGGATGGCATGGTGGCGGCCGTGCGCGCTGGCCGCCCGGTTGCCGAAGTCATGCACGACAAGGAATTCGAAGCCATCGCTGTGCGGTGATCAGACATCGTTTTTGTGGAATTTCTGAAATGACGAACCCGAAGAAGGCGGGCGCAGAAGATCAGGAACTGGTCGCGCTTTTCGCTGGACTGGATACTCCAGGCGTTTCCGATGCCATGGACAAGCTCGGTCTGCATGGTCAGGCGCTCGGCATCATGCCGCTGGCGAACTATGCGAAGGCCGTGGTGGGGCCTGCATACACTGTCAAATACGTACCCGCAAGCAATCCGCCCGGCACGGTCGGCGACTTCATCGACGACGTGGCGGAAGGCGATGTCATCGTGCTCGACAACGACGGCCGCACGGACTGCACGGTCTGGGGCGACATCATGACCCAGTACGCGGGGCTGCGCGGCATCGCGGGCACGGTAATCGCGGGCGTCTGCCGCGATGTCAACAAGGCGCTCGGCGACAACTATCCGCTGTTCACGGCAGGCCGCTTCATGCGCACCGGCAAGGACCGCGTGCAGGTCGAGTCGGTGAACTTGCCGGTCGGGATTGGCACAGCTCGCGCCGCGTCGCGTGACATTGTAGTGGCTGACGCGAATGGCGTTGTCATCGTACCGCGCGGCCGCGCACGCGAAGTCGCGCAGATCGCCCGCGAGATAGAGGAAGTCGAATCGCACATCCGCAAACAGATAGCCCATGGCAAGTCGTTGGGCGATGCGCGTGCCGCACTCGGCTATCACACGCTGCAAACCAAAGGCTAACCATGACCATCGTTCAATCCTACGATCAGCCTCTGCTGGAGCAAGCCCGCAGACTGGGTACGTCCACGCTATTCGAAGCATCAGGTCTTTCCACAAGTGCAGTCGATCCGGCCATCCGCACGGCGTGGCCTGGCGCGTCGGTCGCGGGTGCGGCGTATCCGCTCGAATGCTCGCCCGGCGACAACCTCTCGATCCATATCGCAATGGAGAGAGTACCGCGCGGCAGCGTGCTTGTCATATCGACCGGGGGCTTTGTTGCCGGCTACTGGGGCGAGGTGCTGACGGTCGCGGCGGAAGCAGCCGGCGTCGTCGGTCTGGTTATCGATGGCGGTGTTCGTGACGTCGCGGCTCTGACCGCGCGACGCTTCCCGGTGTTCACTCGCGGCGTCTGCATGCGCGGCACGGTCAAGGCGAGTTCGCCATCGGTCGGGCAGCCGATCAACATCGCGGGAACACCCGTGGCGGCTGGCGATCTGGTTGTCGCGGACGATGACGGCGTGCTCGTGATCCCCGCTGCACACGTTGGAGAGACTCTGTCGCAGGGGCAAGCTCGTGCAGACAAGGAAGCGAAGATGATGGACGCGCTTCGTGAAGGCCGCAGCACGCTGGAATTGATGGGACTCACGAACTGGAGGGAGCAGCAATGACCGCGCCGACTGAAGGTCTGAATCGTTTCCTTGCCGCTGCACGCCCGTCGGCGACCTACAAAGTCATGGATCGCGTCGCAGCACGGCGGGCGAGCGGCGCTACTGTGATCTCTTTGAGCGCCGGCGAGCCAGACTTCAACACGCCCGAGCATGTTTGCGACGCGGGCGTCGCAGCAATCCGCGCGGGCCATACGCGTTACACGCAGGTGGCTGGACTGCGCGCGCTGCGCGAAGCGATTGCCACTAAGTTCCAGCGCGAAAACGGTCTCGACGTCGACTGGCGCCATACGCTCGTCTGCAGCGGCGGCAAGCAGGTAATCTTCAATGCGCTGGCCGCGACGCTTAACGAAGGCGATGAAGTCATCGTACCGGCGCCGTACTGGGTGAGCTACCCGGAAATCGTGCAACTGTGCGGCGCGCAGTCCGTGCTCGTTTCGTGCGAGGCCGACAGCGGCTTCAAACTCACGGCCGATGCATTGCAGGCCGCGATCACGCCGCGCACGCGCTGGCTGATCCTGAACTCGCCGTCGAATCCGACCGGCGCGGTCTACAGCCGCGCGGAACTGCAGGCGCTGGCCGAAGTGCTGCTCGCGCATCCGCAGGTGCTGGTACTGTCCGACGACATCTATGAGCATCTGATTTTTGACAACCTCGAATTCTTCACTATTGCCCAGGTCGAGCCCCGGTTGCACGAGCGTGTCCTGACGATGAACGGTGTGTCGAAGGCGTACGCGATGACGGGCTGGCGCATCGGCTTTGGCACCGGCCCCGGATGGCTTATCGAAGCGATGGAGAAGTTGCAGGGCCAGCAGACGTCCGGAGCGTCGACGATTTCGCAATACGCGGCGTTAGCCGCACTGACAGGGCCGCAGAACTCCATCGAGCATTCGCGCGTGGCATTCCAGCGCCGGCGCGATCTGGTAGTCGACCAGATCAACCGCGCTCCTGGCTTGCACTGCGCAGTGCCGCAAGGCGCGTTCTACGTGTTCGCATCGTGCAAAGGCCTGATCGGCAAGACCACGCCGTCGGGAGTCCGTCTGGATAGCGACGAAGCCGTGGTCAACGCGCTGCTCGACGAGATGGGCGTTGCGACCGTGCATGGGAGTGCATTCGGTCACGGACCTTACTTCCGCATTGCGTATGCGCTCGATGACGAGTCGCTCTTGCGCGCGTGTACAGCCATTCGGGACTTCTGCCGGACACTGACAAACTAACGCATCGCGTCCATGGCCTCATGGCCGGCCTCGACGGCACCCAACGCGTTCCTAGCGGGACCACGCGATCCCTATTCAAAGAGTAAAAACGATGCCTGCAGAATTTTCCCGTGCACAGTTCGTGTTGTCCGTCGACGGAACAGCGCTGGAGGTTTCAGCTATCCGTCGCGACGGCGACAAGGCGCCGATCCTTTTCCTGCATGGGTTTGGGTCGACCAAGGAAGACTATGCGGACATCGTCCGCCATGCCGAATTCGCCGGTCATCCGTTCATAGCGTACGACGCGCCGGGTTGCGGCGAGACGCATTGCGCTGACCTCCTGAAGATCAGCATCCCGTTCCTGGTGGATACGGCGCTCGCCGTGCTCGAGCGCGCCGGATTCGAACGATTTCATCTGGTCGGCCATTCGATGGGCGGTCTGACTGCGCTGATGCTTGCGCACCGGCATCCGAAGCGCGTGATCAGCTTTGTCGATATCGAGGGCAACATCGCCCCGGAAGACTGCTTTCTCAGCCGGCAGATCATCGAGCACCCGCGCGACGGCGCGCGAAAGTTTTTCGATGATTTCATTGAACGCACGTTGCTCGCGCCGGCGTATGCCAGTGCGCTCTATTCGGCGAGCCTACGCCACAAGGTACGCGCCGAAGCGGTTGGTGGGATCTTCCGATCAATGGTCGACCTGTCGGACAACGGCGACCTGATGACGAAGTTCCTCGGCCTACCGTTTCCGCGCATGTTCATGTACGGCGAGCAAAATGCGTCGCTTTCCTATCTTGACTACATCCGCGAGCAGGGCGTCGAATTGGCCGAGATTCCTGACTGTGGGCATTTCCCGATGTATTCGAATCCCGTGCTGATGTGGAGGGCTATTGCCTCGCTTCATCAGCGAGCGGCCTGACGCCTCGCTACACGCAGATTTGACCCCGTGCAACTGACGAGATGTGAAGCATGTTCGCGGAACATGAAACGACCAAGGCTCCAGCGCCTGCACCGGACTGTTGCAACGATGCGCTTTCCTCATCCAATCCCATAAAAGCGCATCGAGTTGGCAGGGACGAATGACTCGCCAGCTGTTGCCGATCGACTGACCGCTTGCTGAAGTGGAGCAGCCGTCTCAATTCCTCGGTACTGCGTTGCTCGAAGGTCCCTTTATGGCCGATAAGCCCCCTTCGAACCAACTTCCGACTCTGATCGACCCGCTTGCTCACTGCACGCTTTTTTGCCCAAACCTCCGCCGTGCGGTCGGGGTTGTAACGATCGACGTCTAGTGCCGAGAGACCCGCCCACCCGCTCCCTGCCGCTTGAAAACGCGCGCCGATCGACAACCGGAAAATAGCATCGAACGCATCAATCGTTATCCGCTCGCCATCATCTCCGGCTCACGGCTTCGCGAAGCCCCACCGCCACCCTCGTCCGACCAGACCAAGATCACAACCCGCCCCCACAAATAGCCGCCCCCCTCCGCGTAATGCACAATATCGGCATCTAAGAACGCGGAGAATGGCCCGTGGGCGTCAACTTCGACCTCAACGACTTGCAGGCATTCAGAGCCGTGGTGGAACTGGGCAGCTTCCGAAAGGCAGCCGAGGCGGTGAACATATCCCAGCCGGCTTTGAGCCGCCGGATCGACAAGCTGGAGGAAGCGCTCGGCGTGCGTCTCTTCGAACGCACCACGCGCAGCGTGACGCTCACGACTGTCGGCCGCGCCTTCGCGCCGAGCGCGGAGCAGCTGCTGGACGATCTCGATGTCGCCCTGCTCGGCATCCGCGATGTCTCATCGAGCCGATTGGGTCACGTAACCATTGCCTGTGTGCCATCCGTGGCCTACTACTTTCTGCCAAGCGCGGTTGCGAGCTTCCATCGCCGTTTTCCGCGCATCCGGGTGAAACTGCTCGATGCGAGCGCGAACGAAGTGCTTTCCGCCGTCATCAGCGGCGAGGCCGATTTCGGCGTCAGCTTCATGGGAAGCCAGGAGTCCGAGGTCGACTTCAAAGTGCTGCTACAGGAGCAGTTCGTTGCGGCTTGCCGTCGTGACCACCCGCTCGCGCGCAAGAAACGCGTGACCTGGAACGAGCTCTACGAACACGAATACGTTTCCGTGGACAAGACGTCCGGCAATCGCCTGTTGCTCGATCAGGCTCTTTCGGCCGTATCGCCGCGCGCGCCCAGCGTGTGCGAAACACGTCACGTCACGACCATGCTCGGTCTCGTCGAAGCGGGCCTCGGCGTCGCCGCCGTACCGTCGATGGCCATGCCCGGACGCAATCATCACATCCTCACGAGTGTGCCGCTGGTCGACCCCGTCGTGAAGCGACGAGTCGGAATCGTGAGACGCCGCGGGCGTACGCTGACGCCGGCCGCGCAGGAGTTTCATCAAACGATTCTGGATATGAGAGGCGATGTCAGGAGCAGCGGCACATTAACCGACGACGTCGCTCCAAAAGCGCGCCCGAGCAGGAAGCCCGCGTCGTGAGGGTGGCGAGAACGCTCCGTTTACTCTATGTGCAGGTCGTGCTTGGCATGTTGCTCGGCATGGCGCTCGGGCACTTCTGGCCGCAAGCCGGCTCGCTTCTCAAGCCTGTCAGCGACGGTTTCGTCGGCCTCGTCAGGATGATGATCACGCCGATCGTCTTCTGCACGATCGTATCCGGGATCACGTCTGTCGCGAGCGGAAAAGCCATCGGGCGCGCAATCTTCCGGGCGTTGGGACTCTTCTATTTTCTGACTGCCGTGGCGCTCGCGCTGGGACTCGTCACGGCCTTTCTGATGCGGCCCGGCGCGGGCATGCATATCGACGCCCGAAGTCTCGATACGACGATCCTCGCGCAGTATGTGAAGCAGGCGCATCCGGATGGTCTCGTCGCCTTTGCACTGAACGTCATCCCCGAAACGATGCTCGGCGCCTTCGAGAAGGGCGAGGTGCTGCCGGTGCTGCTGCTCTCGCTGCTATTCGGCTTTGCACTGAATCTGCATCCCGGCGCAGGCAGGCCCGTGCTCGCGCTCATCGATGGCATCGCCCAGGCGCTGTTTCGCATCCTCGCGATGATCATGCGGCTCGCGCCGCTCGGCGCATTCGGCGCGATGGCTTTCACGGTGGGCCGCTTCGGGATTCACTCGGTCGGCTCCCTCGGCATGTTGATGGTGTCGTTCTACGTGGCATGCGTGCTGTTCGTCGCGCTCGTCCTCGCTGCGCTTGCGCGCTTGCACGGCTTCGCGCTTTGGCGGCTCTTGCGTTATCTGCGCGAGGAATTGCTCATCGTACTGGCGACTTCGTCGACGGAACCGGTGTTGCCGCGCCTCATCACCAAGCTGGAGATGCTCGGCTGCGACAAGGGCGTCGTCGGACTCGTGCTGCCCGCGGGCTATTCGTTCAATCTCGACGGCACCGCGATCTATCTGACGCTTGCTTCCATGTTCATCGCGCAGGCGTGCGACGTGTCGCTCTCCGCGCCGCAGATCGCGATGATGCTCGCGGTCATGCTGCTCACGTCCAAAGGCGCGGCGGGCGTGTCCGGGAGCGGCCTGGTGGCGCTCGTCGCGACGCTGACGGTGATTCCGGATCTTCCCGTCGCCGGCGTGGCGCTATTGGTGGGCATCGACCGCTTCATGTCCGAAGCGCGCGCGCTCACGAGCGTCATCAGCAACGCGTGCGCGGTGATCTTCGTTTCGATGTGGGAAGGCGCTTGCGATCGCGCGCGCCTCGCCCGGATGCTGCGCGCGCCGGCGCCGGGCGACGCCGACGGCGCAGAGGACCACGCGAGCAGCACCTCGAGAAGTTGACGGCGAAGGCTGTATCAATGCGCGGCGACGCTATCGAGTCCCGTCGATTTCACATCTGCCTGAACGCCGGGCGATGCCAGATAGTCGAGGAGCGCCTTCGCTTCCTTCGGATGCTGTGCGCTCACGGGAATGCCGGCGGCAAAACGCGTGACGGACTGCAAAGACTCGGGAATCTTTCCGACGAAGGTCGCGCCCGTGACCGGCAGCAACTCGCTCACCTGCTGAAAGCCGATCTCGTAATCGCCGTTCGCGACGACCGAGGCCACCGGTATGCGCGGGATCATCTTCGCCTTGGGCTTGACCTGATCCTCGATGCCGAGCTTCGTGAACAGCTCCCGCTCGATATAGACACCGCTCGCGCTGTCCGAGTAGGCGATCGACTTGGCATGCAGCAGCGTCTGCCGGAGGCCTTCCGCCGAGCTGATGTCGGGCTTGGCCGCACCGTCGCGCACGACCATGCCGATGCGCGAGTCCGCCAGTTCCACGCGCGATCCGGGCACGACCTTGCCCTGCTTGATCAGCTCGTCGAGCGCGTAACCGACCATGATGACGGCGTCGGCCGGCTCGCCCCGTTCGAGACGGTTGGGAATGGCTTCGGGCGATTTGCCCATCGACGGACCCAGCGCCGTGTCGAGCGTGTTGCCCGTCTCGGACGCGAACCTCGGACCGAGCACCTTGTACGCCGCGGTAAAGCCACCCGAGCTCATGACGTGCAGGTCGGCGGCCTGCACGCTGAACGCAACGGCCGAGGTGGCGATGAGCGCAGCCGCGCATAGTTTCGGAAGCAGATTTTTCATGATCGGAGTCGTGTAGGGTTCGATAGACGCTTGGCGCAACGAGCGACGCGTCAGTGCGCCGGAGTCAGCGTCGCCGCACGCCGGCGATAGAGCGCGAACGTCGCCAGAAGCGCGCAGCCGGCGGCGAAGCTCATCCAGTATCCGGGCGCGGCCTTGTCGCCGGTCATGTGAATGAGCGCCGTCGAGATGGCCGGCGTGAAGCCGCCGAACACCGCCGTCGCAAGGCTGTAAGCAAGCGAGAAACCCGCCACGCGCACCTGAACCGGCATCACCTCGGTCAGCGCGACGACCATCGCGCCGTTATACATGCCGTACATGAACGAGAGCCAAAGCAGCACGAGCAGCATGTTGATAAAGCTCGGCGCGTGGGCGAGTATCGACAGCGCGGGGTATGCGGTTGCGATAGCGAGCACCGTCATGCCGACGAGCAGCGGCCTGCGGCCGATCTTGTCCGAGAGCGCCCCGCCGATCGGCAGCCACACGAAGTTCGACACGGCCACGCACAAGGTCACGAGCAGACTATCCGCCGTGCTCAGATGCAGGACCGTCTTGCCGAAAGTCGGCGCATAGACCGTGATGAGATAGAAGCTCGAGGTGGTCATCGCCACCAGCATCATGCCGGCGATCACGACGGCCCAGTTCTGGGCCAGCGTGCGGAACACTTCCTTCATGCTCGGGCGATGCTGGCGTGCCTTGAATTCCTGCGTTTCTTCCAGATTGCGACGCAGCATGAAGATGAACGGCACGATCATGCAGCCGACGAAGAACGGCACACGCCATCCCCAACTCGCGATGGCCGTGGTGTCGAGGAATTGGTTGAGCGCGAAGCCGAGCGCCGCGGCCACGACGATCGCGACCTGCTGGCTCGCGGACTGCCAGCTCGTGAAGAAGCCCTTGCGGCCGGGCGTGGCCATCTCGGCGAGATAGACCGATACGCCACCCAGTTCGGCGCCCGCGGAGAACCCCTGCAGCAGACGTCCGACGAGCACGAGCGCGGGGGCCAGAAGACCGATCGTCGCGTATCCCGGCACGAATGCGATCAGGATGGTGCCGCTCGCCATGATGGAAAGCGTGACGATCAGGCCCTTGCGGCGGCCGACATCGTCGATGTACGCGCCGAGCACGATCGCGCCCAGCGGACGCATCAGGAATCCGGCGCCGAAGACCGCGAACGTCATCATCAGCGAAGCGAATTCACTCGATGCCGGAAAGAACACGCCGGCGATTTGCGTCGCGTAGAAGCCGAACAGAAAGAAGTCGAACTGCTCCAGGAAATTGCCGGCCGTTACGCGGAAAACCGCCGCAGCCTTGGAATGTCCCGGCGAAAGGGTGGAAGGTGAGGGATGCATCGATGTGTCTCCTGAAGTCCCGAAATTTGCGGAGTGTCCGCTCTTGTCTTTCGGGAATGATGGCGCGTCGCCATCAAAACGATAAGTGCAATGTTCTCAACGATTGATGTCCTATGGTTATCAATCGCCGGAAACGGTCGGCTCGGCCGACCTCCCGGATGTCGGCGCTCAGGCCACGAAACGGCACTGTGAAGCGGGCGTGCGCGTGTCCATGTTTCGACCGCGGTTCAGGTGATCGTCGATTTCCGCGGCGCAACCGAGCATGCGCGGATACAGAAAGATCGTGAACGCAGCGGTTTCGAGATCCGCCTCGCTGAATGCGCCGCGTTTGAGCGGTTGCCACAGCATTTTCAGCAGCAGCGCGGCGATCACGGCATCGACATTGACGCAGTAGACGTTGCGCGAGACGCCCGCGTCGAACAAGGCCTGCACCAGCGCGCGGTAATACGCATGAAACGCGTTGTACTCGCCTCGCGCCTCGTACAGATCGGCGATGAACACCTCGCGCGGATCGTGATTCACCGGCTTGTCCTTGAAAACCGGGTGATTGACGCCCGGCAGCTTGGCGATGTCGAGGCTGCCGGCCTGCTTCTGGCTCGCCTTGTAGCGCGCGTAATGCTCGACGGAACGGCGCGCGAGCGCGTCGAGATCGACGCCGTGATGCGGGTCCGCGGGATCGTCGAGGGCGCTGTCGCGAAACGCATCGTTGAGAAAGGCGATGCCTTCGTAGCCATTGCCGCCGTGCGTATAGCCGGTGTGCGTCAGAAAACCCGTCAACGCCTTGTTCAGTTGCACGCGTTCGGGTGATTCGGGGCCATCGGCGGATACCGCACCCTTCGCGCCTTGCGCCGAGATCGCACCCGGTCCGTTCGTGAGCAGCAATCCGGTCAGCGTCCTGAAAGCGAACAGGTCGTCGGCGGACGGTTCGAGGCCGAGCAGCGCCGCGAACGCAATCTCCGTCAGCGAGCGCTCGCCGAGCAACGCCTCGGTGGAAACATCGCAGAAGCTGTCGGGACGATGGCGCGACGCGTCCGCCGAAGCGCCGATCAGCGTGCCGAACAGCTTCGTCCACCACGGCAGACTTTCCGCCGTCAGACGCGAGATGCGCTTGCGCATGAGCGGGCCCCAGGCGAGTGTCGTCGTGATCGCCGCGAGCACGGCGTCCGCGCGCGGATGGCCCGGGCCGCTGGCAATCCATCGCAAGAATACGGAATTCACGCCACGGGCGGCGAGACCGGCGAGCATGGCTTCGGCCTTCGGATCCGGTTCCTCGCAGAACAGTGCCGCGCTGCCCTCGGTGTCGATCGCGTCGATGTGGAAATCGCGATCGAATGCGTCGACGAGTCTTGCTGCGGCGAACCGGTCGATCATCAGCTTGGCCGCCTCGCGCGCCGCGCGCTGGCGATTCGGCCCGACGATGGCGGCAGCAGCCGCGAGCACGGCATTGGGCGCATTGCCGGCCTCGCGCGCCGCCTGCGCCGCCGCCAGTTCGGGCGTGCCGTACAGGTTGACCGCCGCGCCGACCGCGACGTCGATCAGTTTCTCATCGTTCGCGCCGCCGAACTCGTGCAGCAGCGCGAGGCACACGTTCGCTTCGAAGGAATGCGTCGACGCGTCGAGCATCGATACGCCGTGCAGGCTGCTCACCTGAGTCTTCGCATCCATCTGCGAGGCGCCCGATGCGTCCTTCAACGGCTGCCGCGGCGGAATCGCGCCGATCTGGTCGTTCACCCGCGCGACTTGTTCGTCATAGGGCGCGACGGCTTTCACGACCGTAAGCGCGAGATCGTCGGGCAAATCGAGCCCCTGATCGGAGCCGAACCACGGCTTGAGCGCGAGGCTGCCTTCGGGCTCGAAGTCGGGCATCGTCGCGTTCGCGCGCATCACCGCCGTGAGCGCGGCGGGAATATGCGCGATGTTCGTCACCACCGCACCCTTCGCCGAGCAGCATGGATCGCCGGGCGTGAAAAGCCTTTCGACGCCGAATTTCTCCTTGAACCAGCGTTCCTTCGCGAGCGCATCGTCGGCGCCGCCCGCCATCGCGCCAGCATGTCCCACCGCGCGCGTCAGACGGCTTTTCCAGCGGCCCACCACGCACGCGACCACGGGCTTCGTGAAGTCCGCGTCGGCTTCGTAATAGCCGCCGGGCTCGCAGTACAGCACGGCAGCCTTGCTGCGCGCATCGTTTGCGAGCGCGAAGGCGAATTCCGGCGCGGCATAGTGGATGTAGACATCCTTCCCGCTGGAAATGACCGTCGAGGTGCCCCAGCCGCTCATGCGCAGGTATTGCGCAATCGTTGTGCTGAAGCCGCCGGAATTCGAGAAGATCGCGATCGATCCCTGGCGCAAGGTCGCGCCCGGATCGTCGCCGCCGAGCGCGCCGCCGATGCGTACGCGTTGCCACGAGTCCGCGACGCCCAGCCCGTTCGCGCCGAAGATGTCGATGCCCGCCTGCTGACCCATCGCGCGAATCTCACGCGCATCGTGCACGGCGATCTTCTCCGTGATGATGAAGATCTTGCGCAGATCCGGATTCACGCGGATCAGTTCGGCCACGCCGTCGCGCGCGGCCGAAGGCGGCAGATAGACGACGCCGCAGTTGAACCGATGTCCGGCTTCCAGCCCTTCTCGCACGTTGTTGAAGACCGGAATGTCGCCCGCGGGCGTCGCAAGCATCTGTCCGCCTTTGCCGGGCGCCGTGCCGAAGACGACATTCGCGCCCGAGAAAGCGTGGCTCACCGGCGTCACGTCCGATGATTCGCCGCCCAGGATGTTGAGCACGCAGACGCGGTCTTCGCGCGTCGCGATATCCGCCAGCGACTGTATGCCGACGAAGTATTTGAAACGACTATTGCCTTGCTTGTGCATGTCCGATCTCCTCAAGCCGATGCCGTGTGCGATTGCGCGTCGCGCGCGCCGATGCGCGTCGCAACTTGCGCGCGTCCGCCCGATTGCATCCATGTATCGGCACGGCGCGCGTACTGGATCACCTCGCTGATGTCGGAGTCGAAACCGAAAAGGCGATACGGCAGGCCGAGCGAGTCGCAGGTGTCGCGCAGCGCGGACATGCCGCGCACGAGGTTCGGGCCGCCGCGTCCGAGCACGACATAGAGCGGCGTCGGTCCGTGCTCGCTGAAGTGCTCGCGCAGCGCATCGGCCATCGCGCGCAGGGTTTCGAAGATGTCGGTGTTGTTGGACTTGCCGCCGATGATGAACAGCACATTCGACTGCTTCAGCCAGTGCCGGAAGCAGATGCGCGCCACTTCCTTCATCTTTTCGTAGGGCGGATTGCCGCCGAAGTCCGACGAGATGATGGCCGCATCGCCGAGCATTTCCGTGACGAGCGAGTTCGCGCCGCCGCCGAAGGTGGGCGCGAGGATCGTGCCCTTGTCGTTGATCACGTAGACATCGCTTTGACCCTGGTGGGTGCGCAACTGGTTGATCTCCTGTTCGAAATCCGAGTAGTCGGCGGCGAACAGATGCGGGGGCAGGCCGAGCCGCGAGAAGCGCGGATCGTCGCGATCGAATCCGCACTTGAAGTCGCACGCGACGGGCGTGAGACGTCCCTTCTTGTCCTCGCGCATGCGGATCGGGTTGAGTTCGAGCGTCGTCATCCCGAAGTCGTGGAACAACTCCCAGAGCTTCGGCAACTGCTGCACGAGCGGCGAGATGATTTCGCGCGGCGCGCCGATCTCGCTCAGCGCATTCGCCACGACGAACGCCTTCAATCCGGTCAGCGCATCGAACGGCACCATCGCGACGTGCTTCGGATCGACTTCCTCGATGTCCATGCCGCCCATGTGCGAAAGCGTCATCGTCGGCGCGCGGAAACGCGTGGAATCGGTGATCGAAAAGTAGACCTCATGCTTGGCCGGCACGCCCGCTTCGAACGTCACGCCGTTCGCCTTGGCTTTCACATGGCCTACGGCGTGTTCGGCGAAGTACAGTCGTTCCTTTTCGGCGAGCGCCGTCTTGAGATCCGTGGGCGCGGCCGAGCAAGCCCGCTTTGCCCTTCTTGCCCACACCGCCCTTGAACACCGGCTTGATGAATATCTGCCCGTGACGGTCGATGAGCGACTTGATCTCTTCTTCGCTGGCGCCCGGGCCCAGCACTTCGCTGGACGGAAAGCCGACGAATTGCAGCAAGCGCGAGCCGTGCAACATTCCGGTGATCTGCATGTGACGTGTCTCCTGATTTGAGCAATGACGAATGAAGCGGATACTGGAAGTGCATCGACTCGCTGCGGCAGGCGCGAGATGCACCGCTGCCGTAGACGCGCTCGAAAGCGGCGGCAGGATTCAAGTAGCGAGGTGGGTTACGCGAGATAGGCGTCGATGACTCTTGACGGCAGCCCTGAACGGGCGTGCACCGGGATGCAGCGAAACGCTGTGCTGCGCTTCGTGCCTGTCTCCGACGCGTTCTCTTTTATGAACGTCTTGAGACCAGATACTTGCGCAAGAAGGCTGAAACAAGAAGTGCAATTTTTCGAAGCATTGATGTTCAAACGTTATCAATGCCGAAAAAGGCGGCGACTGGACGACGCGTTGCACGCCGGTAACGCCGCCTGATTTTGGCGCTCGGAGAAGAAAGCCCCTCGTGACTGACGGCCGCGATGAAACGAACCGTCAGAACGTCCCGGGAAACGAGCCCCCATCCATCAGGATGTTTTGACCGGTCAGGTAGCCCGCGTGTCCGCTGCACAGGAAAGCGCACATCGCGCCGAACTCCTGCGCCGTGCCGAATCTCCCTACCGGTATTGCCTGACGTTTCGCTTCGAGCACAGCGTCATACGCCTTGCCCTGCGCGGTAGCGGCCGCTTGGGTGGACTGCTTCAGGCGGTCGGTATCGAACAAGCCCGGCAGCAGATTGTTGATGGTCACGTTATGCTCCGCGATCCGTTTCTGCCGGGCCAGACCCGCGACGAAGCCGGTCAGGCCGGAACGCGCGCCGTTGGACAGCCCGAGCACATCGATGGGCGCCTTCACCGCACCCGACGTGATGTTGACGATCCGGCCGAAGCCTCGCTCGGCCATTGCATCGACGGTGGCGCGCATCAGTTCGATGGCCGTCAGCATGTTCGCATCCAGCGCCGCGATCCAGTCGTCTCGGGTCCAGTCGCGAAAATCGCCCGGCGGCGGGCCACCCGCATTGTTGATCAGGATGTCGATGCGAGGCGCCGCGCTCAGTGCCCGCTCCCGACCGGCGCTCGTCGTGATATCGCCTGCCACCGCGATCACCTGAACGCGGGGGTTCAGTTGCCGAAGCCCGGCTGCCGTCGATTCGAGCGCGTCCTCGCCGCGCGCCGTCACCACGACGTTGACGCCTTCAGCGACCATCGCTTCGGCGCAGCCCTTACCCAGCCCCTTGCTCGCGGCGCAAACGAGCGCCCATTTACCCTCGATTTGCAGATCCATTGCGCGTCCAACCTCCAATCAAATGACAGATTCTTCTCGTTGAGTCATGGCCCCGGCCGTGCGCGCGCGGAAAGCCTGTGCAACACGCGGCTCGTGAAAGTTGTGCGGCCCGATCTCCTCGATCGACCGGACGCCGGTCAGCGCCATCGTCACGTCGAGTTCGTTCCGCACAATCTCGAGCATGCGCGCGACGCCGGGTTCGCCCATCGCGCCGAGGGCATACATGAAGGCTCGGCCAACCATCGTGCCCTTCGCGCCTAGCGCGAGCGCCTTCATCACATCCTGGCCGGTGCGGATGCCGCCATCGACCCACACTTCAGTGGCGTCGCCCACGGCATCCACCACGGCGGGCAAGGCCTCGACCGTCGACGGCGCGCCGTCGAGCTGCCGTCCGCCATGATTGCTGACGACGATGGCATCGGCGCCCAGCGAAGCCGCCATGCGCGCATCCTCGGCGCACATGATGCCCTTGAGCACCAGCTTGCCGGGCCAGAGACTGCGGATATGCGCGATGTCGTTCCAGTCGAGGCTCGGATCGAATTGCGATGCGACCCACTTGCTGATCGCGATCACATCGTCACCGCCCTTGATGAAGCCGGCGAGATTGCCGAAGTTGCGTCTGCCCGAAGCGGCGCGCATCACCCAGCCCGGCTTGCGCAGAAAATCAAGCAGGTTCGCCGCCGTCAGGCGAGGCGGCACGGTCATGCCGTTCTTGAGATCCTTGTGACGCTGCCCGTTGATCTGCAGATCGAGCGTGACCACCAGCGCCGAACAACCGGCGGCCTTCGCGCGCTCGATCAGCGACTGGTTGAAGCCACGGTCGCGCATGACGTAGAGCTGAAACCAGAACGGCGCCTTCGTATGAGCCGCAACGTCCTCGATCGAACAGATGCTCACGGTCGAGAGCGTGAACGGCACGCCGAAGCGCTCGGCCGCGCGCGCACCCAGGATCTCGCCGTTGGCCCATTGCATGCCCGTCAGTCCGGTCGGTGCGATGGCCACGGGCATTGCGACCCGCTGTCCGAGCATCGTGCTTGCGGTGCTGCGCCCTTCCACGTTCACGCCCACGCGTTGCTTGAGCGTCAGCCGGGCGAACGCGCGACCGTTCTCGCGATAAGTCGATTCGGTGTACGAGCCACTATCGACGTAATCGTAGAACGCCTTGGGCACCCGCTTTTTCGCCATGAGGCGAAGGTCTTCGACACACGTTACTGTTTGCATTGAAGCTCGAACTCCGACAGAAGATCTTTTCAAACGACACGCAACGCCGGCATGGCGAGCGAATCAGGAAAGCGCGCCGACGGCCGTTTCCCCGACGTCTTCCGATACCGCGACTGGCCGGTGCACGAGCAGCAGATACGCCACCGCCGAGAGCAGCGCGATGACCGCGCTCACGATCAGCGAGGCGACGAACGAATGCGTCCGGTCCACGACGATGCCGGTGACGATCGGCGCGGCCGAGCCGGCCAGGAAGCCGCCGAAGTTCTGGATGCCGCCGAGCGAGGCCACCGCCTGACGCGGCGCGGCGATCGAGATCAGCGACCACGCGCCGCCCGATGCCAGATTGATGAAGAACATGGCGCCCGAGATGTAGATCACGGCGAGCGTGGTGGACGGCGTCAGCGCCGCCGGAACGGTGAACGCCGCCGCGCCCACGAGACCGATGCAGATCGGCCACTTGCGGCTCGTGATCGCCTGCAGGCCTCTGCGGTACAGGCGGTCTGCCGTGAAGCCGCTGCTCAGCATGCCAAGCGTGCCGAAGACATAGGGAATCGAGACGACCCAGCCCGCCTTCGCGATGCTCAGGCCGCGTTCGTGTTCGAGATACGCCGGCAGCCATGTGAGGTAGAGCCACACGGTATAGATGACGCCCATGAAGCCGAAGAAGATGCCCCACGTCGTCTTCTGCCGGAACAGGCTGCGCCATTGCGCGCCGCTGAGCGGCTTGCTGTTTTCGTCTTCCTGCGAGTCCTGGTTCAGATAGGCGGTCTCCTCCGCCGCGAGCTTCACTTCGTCGCGATTGCGATAGGCGACATACCAGCCGATCGCCACGATGACGCCGAACACGCCCGTCGCGAAGAACATGTTGCGCCAGCCGAGCGCGAGCATCATGGCGGTGAGGATCGGCGGCGCGATAGCCGGGCCCACGGTCGTCGACGCGACGAAGATGCCGGTCGGCGTGCCGCGGTCGCGCACCGCGAACCACTCGCCGATGACCTTCGCGCCGGCCGGAAACTGCGGCGCCTCGCCGATGCCGAGACACACGCGCGCCAGGAAGAACTGCTGGATATTGCCGACGAGCCCGCAGCAGGCCTGCGCGACCGACCACAGGATCATGCCCCAGCCCAGCATCACGCGCGCGCCGAAACGGTCGAGCATCGCGCCGACCGGTAGTTGCGCGAACGCATAGGCGAGCGAGAAGGCCGACAGCAGCAGGCCCATCTGCGACGCGCTCAGGCCCATCTCGCCGCGAATCACGCTATTCGCAATGGAGAGCGCGCTGCGATCCAGATAGTTGATGCTGCCGGCGAGGGTCAGAAAGAAGATCGAAATGCGCTGGATCCGTACGATCCGTTTGCTCTTGTTCATGCGGTGTCTCCGTCCGTGTCATGCGCGGACGCCTCGTTGGCCGGGCGTCCGTCTCTTCGTCAATACGACGCTTCCAGCAAGCCGAGGTAATCCGCTTCCGATGCTTCGCGCGGATTGGTCTTGTGACTGTGATCCTTGAGCGCGCCCGACACGATGCGCGGAAACATCTCGCGCGTGACGCCCAGCGCCCGAAGGCCGGTCGGCAAGCCGAGGCGTGCCGTCATGTCGCGCAGCGCCGACGAAATCTCCGTGTCCTGACGCAACTGCATGGCGCTCGCCATGCGCTCCATCTTTTCTTCGTCGCGCATGGACGGAGCGCTTCGGTTGAACTCCACGACCGCCGGCAGAAAGATGGCGTTGAGCGTGCCGTGATGCAGTCGCGGGTCGATTCCGCCGAGCGAATGGCTCAGGCTATGGACGCAGCCCAGTCCCTTCTGGAAAGCGAGTGCGCCTTCCATCGAAGCCATCATCATGTTTTCCCGCGCGGTTTGGTCGGTCGGCTCTTTCGTGGCCCGTTCGATATGCGCCCAGGCGCGGCGCAACCCGTCCAGCGCGATGCCGTCGGCCGGCGGATTGCGCATCGGCGACATGAAGGTTTCCAGACAGTGCGCGATCGCATCCATGCCGGTGGCGGCGGTGAGTTGCGGCGGCAGGCCGACCGTCAGGCCGGGATCGCAGATCGCGACCTTCGGCACGACATGCGGCGAGATCACGCCCACCTTGCGGCCGTCGTCCAGGATCAGGATGGCGCCGCGTCCGACTTCGCTGCCGGTGCCCGCCGTGGTCGGCACCGCGATCACCGGCGCGGTTTTCGCGGTGATCCGGCTCGCGCCGCCCTCGATGACGGCGAAGCTCTGGAGCGGGCCTTCGTGCGTCGCGCAGACGGCCACGCCCTTTGCAAGATCGATCGACGAGCCGCCGCCCACTGCGATGATGCCGTCGCATTCCGCTTGCCTGTACAGCGCGACCGCTTCGCGCACCGCGGCTTCGTTGGGATTCGGCGGGGTGGCGTCGTAGATCATTTCGCCGTCGGCGCGCTCCAGCACCTTCAGCACCGTGTCGAGAATGCCCGCGGCACGAATGCCCCGGTCCGTGACGATCAGCGGCCGCCGGATCGAAAGGCGTTCGCATTCGCTCTTCAGCAGGTTCACCGCGCCGAAGTCGAACTGGATCTGCGTAACGTAGTTGATGAGAGACATGATGATGACCTTCCGTTATAGTTTCCGATACTCGACGCGCTGTCGGTTTGCGCTGCCCATCTTCCGGAAATGATCGAGGCGCGCTGTTTTCATGCGTTCTTTCGGCGAAGTATAGAGAGCGGCGCATCGGAGCAAAATTGAGAAGTTCTCATGCTGATATAACTCTCTCTCAAGTCTCATGACACCCAACGTGAATTCGATCGCCTCGCGCCTCCACGTCAGGCAACTCAGGTTGCTTGTTGCGCTGGGCGATCATGGTTCGCTTCTGAAAGCGGCCAATCAAGTCGGCTTGACGCAACCGGGCGCGAGCAAGGCGCTTCAGGAAATCGAAACCACCTTTGGAACAGCGCTGTTCACGCGCACGCGGCGCGGGCTCGAAGCGAATGACGCGGGCCATTGCGCGATCCGGTATGCGCGGCTGATCTACACCGATCTGTCGCACATGCGGGAAGAGATCGCGGGCATCCTGCGGGGACATGGCGGACGTGTCGCGGTCGGCGTCATCATGGGCGCCGTGCCTTTGCTGACCCGGGCCGTGTCCGCGCTGATCGCGCGGCAGCCTGAAATGTCTGTCGAGATCATCGAGGACGCCAGCGAGACGCTGTTGAGTCTCATCGATGCGGGACGGCTGGACCTGGCTATCTGCCGGACCTCGGTCAGCCAGCATCCGGAGATGTACGAGAGCATCAAGCTGCAGGATGAAACGCTCGCGGTCGTGGCGAACGTGCAGCATCCGTTACGCAAGGCGAAGAAAGTGATGCTCAAGGATCTGGCCGCGTACCGTTGGGTGGTCTATCGCGCGAACATGCCCATGCGCGTGCTGCTGGAGCGCGAATTTCAGCAAGCCGCGATTCGCTTTCCGTCGAGCCTGCTGGAGACGACGTCGGCCTTCGCGACGCTGAGCCTGCTTCAGGACAATCCTTCGTTCGTGGCGCTGGTGTCCATCGACGTGGCTCAGTTCTTCGTCAGGCACGAAGCCACGCGCATTTTGCCGCTGTCGTTCACCTCGCGCAGCGAGCCGTATGAGCTCGTGACCACGCGAGGTGCGCCGCTTTCGCCCGGGGCGCGGCTGTTGCGAAACGAACTGGTGGCGGAGAAGGAGGTGTTGGGGGGTTAGAAGCGCTGCCGCGAAAGGATGCGGTGGAGTGCGGTTGCCGCGGCAGTCGAGTTTCCGCGCGTTCTCCCTCTTCGAACCCACCTCGGCGCGTGATTGCCCGCGGGTATACGCCCATATGACCCACCCACGCTTCCCTTTACTGTATCGATACACTAAATCGATACAGTCGCGCCACGCCTATCGTGTCGCGCTGCCTATTTCCGCCCGCGCCCAGAGCGGCATCCAGGAGACAACACCATGCAATTCGGTTCAGGCATTTCCCGCCGACGGTTCCTTCAGACGGCCTCGGCGGCAACGCTCGCGGCGGCGGGCGCGGGCTTTCCCGCGATCGTGCGCGCGCAGCCCGCGGCCACGTTGCGGCTGTCGTCATCGATGCCGCCGAACGAAAACGCCGCCCACTACGTCTGGTATCAGAACCTCGCCGCGAACCTGAAGGCGAGCGTCGGCGATCAGATTCGCATCGACTATTTCCCGAACAACCAGCTCGGCAAGGAAAGCGACGTCGTCCAGCAGGTGAAAGTCGGCGCGGTCGACATGATGGTGACGGGCTCGTCGATCTGGGCAACCGCGCTTCCCGAGCTCGGCATGCTCGATCTCGGCTATGTGTTCGACAACTTCGATCACGTCGGCCGCGCGATGGACGGCACCGTCGGCAAATCGTTCGATACGCTGCTGCAACAGCGCGCGGGTTGCTCGGTGCTCACGTGGGGCTATTCCTTCGGCGCGCGCAACGTGTTCACCAAGAAGCCCACGCAGTCGCTCGCCGATATCAAAGGCGTGAAGCTGCGCGTGCTGCCCACACCCGCCTTCATGGAAACCTTCAAGCTGATGGGCGCGGTGCCCACGCCGATTCCCATCGGCGAGCTGTATATGGCCGCGCAGACCGGTGTCGTCGATGGCTTCGAACACGATTGCGCAACGGTCCTCGCAAGCAAGTACGACGAAGTCGTGAAGTCGTGCTGGCAGACGCAGCACGTGTTCAGCCCGCTCGTCGTCGTGACGGGCCGCCGCGCGCTCGCGAAGATTCCGGAAAACCTGCGTCCCGCGTTTCAGAAAGCGGCGCAGGACGCGACCGCGAAGCAGCGCGCCGCCGCCATTCAGACCGCCGCCGCCGCCGAGCAGGAACTGAAGAAGAAAGGCATGACCTTCTACCCGATGTCGAAGGCCGATCGCGACACCGCACGCGCTGAAATGCAGTCGCAGCTGTATGCGAGTTTCGCGAAGCAGTATCCGGCGACCGCGCCGCTGTTCGCCGCCATCGCCGCCGCGCGCGCTTGAGCGCACCAACGACGCCAAAGAGGCCGACACCATGACCACCTTCTCCGCGACGCCCGGACCCGAGGCGCAACTCGCCGCGCCCGGCTTCGGCCATGAGACCGTGCTCGCGCGCGGCCTCGCGCGCCTCATGCACTGGATCGAATACTTCTGCGCGGCCGTGCTCGCGGCCGATGTGATCGTGGTGTTCCTTTCGGTGATCTACCGCTATTTCTTGCACGATCCGTTCGACTGGGCCGAGGAAGTCGCCGGCGCGCTGATGATCGTGCTCGTGTTCTTCGGCGCGGCCACCGTGCTCGGACGCAGCCAGCACGTCGGCGTCGACCTGTTTCGCGGCATGTTGCCGAGGCGCTGGCAACCCGCGCTCGTGCACGTCGGACATTGGGTGATCGCGGGCGTCGCGGGCAATCTGTGCGTGTCGTCGTGTCTGCTGCTCGTCGATTCCTACGGCCAGATGACGCCGAGCGGCCTGCCCGCGTGGATCAACGTCTATCCGCTCGTGATCGGCAGCGTCTTCATGACGGTCTTCGCGCTCGCCAACGCGCTGAACGGTGCGCGCAAGACCGTGCTCGGCACCCTCGCCGGCTGCGTGCTGCTCGCGGCAGCCGTGTTTGCGTGGAACGCATTCGTGCCCGCCCACGCGCTCAAGCCCGGCTTTCTGCTGATGGCCGGTTTCATCGGCGGGCTCGTGCTCGGCGTGCCGATCGGCTTCGTGCTCGCGTTCTCGGCCCTGCTCTACTTCCTCGCCGAACCGACCCTGCCGATGCTCGTCTACTCGCAGCAAGTGATGGCCGGCACCGACCACTTCGTGCTGCTCGCGATTCCGTTCTTCGTGCTGGCGGGCTTGCTGATGGAAACCAACGGCATGTCGTCGCGCCTGATCGAATTGCTGCTGCGCATCTTCGGGCGCGTGCGCGGCGGACTCGGCCTCATCACGATCATGGCGACGGCGTTCTTCTCGGGCGTATCCGGCTCCAAGCTCGCGGATATCGCGGCGGTCGGCGGCGTCGTCATGCCTGCCGTGCGCCAGAGCAAGGAAGATCCGAACGAAGCGGCGGCGCTTCTCGCGTGCAGCGCCGTGATGGCGGAGACCATTCCCCCATGCGTGAACATGATCATCATGGGCTTTGTCGCCAACATTTCGATCGCGGGGCTGTTTCTCGCGGGCGTCGTTCCGGCGGCGGTGTTGGCGGTGGCGCTCGCGATCGTCGCGGTGATCTGCGGCCGGCGCATCAATCTCGCCGATGCGCTCACGAACCCGCGCAAGTGGCTGCCGCTCGCCGGCGGCGCGCTGGTCGCGCTCGTCATGATCACGATGATCGGCAAAGGCGTGACCTCGGGCATCGCGACATCGACGGAAGTGTCGGCTTTCGCCGTCGTGTATGCGTTGATCGTCGGCTGGATCGCGTTTCGCGAGCTCACGCCGAAGTCGGTGGCGCGCGTGTTCGTGCGCTCCGCGTCGATGGCGAGCAGCATTCTGTTCATCGTGGCGGCGGCTTCGAGCGTGTCTTTCGCGCTGACCATCGAGCAGATTCCCGCGCTCGTGTCCGATTCGATGATCGCCTTCGCGCATCAATACGGCCCGACGATGTTCCTGCTGCTGTCCGTGCTCATCATGATCGTGTTCGGCGCGGTGCTGGAAGGCGCGCCCGCGCTCATCATCTTCGGGCCGCTGCTCACGCCGATCACGACGCAGCTCGGCATCAACCCGCTGCACTTCGGCACGGTGATCGTCGTCGCAATGGGCCTCGGTCTCTTCTCGCCGCCGGTCGGGCTCGGGCTCTTCGCGACCTGCGCCATCACCGGCACGGAAATGAAAGCCGTCGCGCGTCCTATGCTCAAATATCTGCTGGTGCTGTTCATCGCACTGGTTGCGCTGATTCTGGTGCCGTCGTTTTCGTTGTGGTTGCCGACCCGGCTCGGCCTGTAGCCGGCAGATGTCAAACCTTATGAGCACCATTCAGGATGTCGCCCGCGAGGCCGGTGTGTCCGTAAGCACGGTATCCAACGTGCTGAACGGCCGCACCGACCAGATGCGCCAGGAAACGCTCGCACGCGTGCAGGCCGCGATGAACGCGCTGCAATACCGTCCGAGCACGCTTGCGCGTCAGTTGAAGACAGGGCAGACGCCGATCATCGGACTGCTGGTGCCATCGATCGCCAATCCGATGTACGGCTATATCGCGCGCGAAGTGGAAACGTATGCGCAGGAGCGCTACGGCTATCGCGTGATGATCGGCAACACGTATCGCGATCCGGCGAAGGAAGCGTCGTTCTTCGAGGACTTGCTCTCGCAAGGCGTGCGGCGCGTGATCGTGATCTCGTCGCTCGCGAACGAGCGGCATCTGGAAACCGCCGTCGAGCGCGGCATGGTCGTCGTGAGCTACGACCGGCGCGCGACCGAAGGCGAAGCGACGCGCGTCGAGCACGTCACGCCCGACAACTTCGAAGCGGCGCGCATCGCGACGCGGCATCTCATCGAACATGGCCATACGCGGCTCGCCTTCGCCACGCTGACCGGCGTGACGATGAGCCGGCGCGACAAGATCAACGGCTTTCTTTCCGCCGCAAACGATGCAGGTCTCGCGCAGACGGCGCGCGTGCTCGATAGCGGCCCGGTGAACGAATACGGCGATTCGATGATCGCCGAAAACGGCCGCGCGCTCGCGCGTCTGCTCGCGCAGGACGATGCGCGCCCGACCGGCATCGTCGCCGTCAACGATCTGATGGCGCTCGGCCTGATGGCGGGTTTGCGCGAGTGCGGCTTGCGCGTGCCGGAAGACGTGTCGATCGTCGGCATGGACGGACATTTTCTGGCGGCGATCTCGAATCCCGCGCTCACGACCGTGCAGCTTCCCGTGCCCGCCATGGCCGCCGCGATGGTCGAGCGCGCGATGCGTCCACACGACGAACCCATGCCGGCATCGGAGCAGGCGCTGTTCACGGATATCACGCTGGTGGAGCGCGAGTCGGTCGCCGCGCCCGCGAAACGAATCAGGACGAGGACATGAACAAGGTATTCGTGAGTCATCCCCGGCACATGCTGGATCATTACTTCGGCGCACGCGCTTCGGCTGCGCTCGCGGCGTTCGCGGACGTCGCGTACAACACTGAAGATCGCGAGCTGACGACCGCCGAACTCGCCGATGCCGCGCGCGATGCCGATGTCATCATCGCGTACCGGCAAACGCCCGCGCCGCGCGCCTTGTTCGAGGCGCTGCCGAAGCTCGCCGCGTTCGTGCGCTGCGCGGTGGATATTCGCACCGTCGATGTCGATGCCGCCAGCGAGCTCGGCGTGCTCGTCACGCAGGCGAGCGCGGGCTTCGTGCCGTCCGTGTCGGAGTGGGTGATCGGCGCCATGCTCGATCTCGCGCGCGGCACGACCGCGTATGCGGAGGCTTATCATCGCCACGAAGCGCCCGCGCCGATGATGGGCCGCGAGTTGCGCGGCAGCACGTTCGGTGTGATCGGCTATGGACAGATTTCGCGCTATCTTTGCGATCTGGCGCTGGCATTCGGCATGCGCGTCGTCGTGTCCGATCCTTACGCGACGATCGACGATACGCGGCTTCATCAAACCGGCTTCGATGACTTGCTCGCGCAGTCGGACTTCGTCGTGTGCCTCGCGCCGGCCAATGCGCAGACGGCGAATCTGATGAACGCGCGCGCCTTCGCCGCGATGAAGCGCGGCGCGTACTTCATCAACGCCGCGCGCGGTGAACTCGTCGATGATGACGCGCTGCTCGATGCGCTCGAGCGCGGCCATCTCGCGGGATGCGCGCTCGATGTCGGACGCGCGGCCGATCAGATGCCCGCGCCGGTGCTCGCGGCGCATCCGCGCGTGATCGCGGCGCCGCATGTCGGCGGGCTGACGCCGGGCGCGATCGAGCATCAATCGATGGAAACGGTCGCACAAACGCAAGCGCTGTTCGAAGGCCGCGTGCCCGCGGGCGCGGTGAACGCGGCGCAAGCGTTCCGTCTCGCCGGTTTCGATGTGCAGGAGCACGCGCGATGAAACTCGAAGGCGCTTGCGACTGCCACATTCACGTCTACGAAGCAGGCTATCCGCTCGCCAAGACCGCGACGTTCGCGCCGCCGCCCGCGCCCGCATCGGCGTATCGGGACGTGCAGCGCACGCTGGGCTTTTCGCGCGCGATCGTCGTGCAGCCGACCGGGTATGGCTTCGACAATCGCTGCACGCTCGCGGCCATCGCGCAACTGGGCGACGGCGCGCGCGGCATCGCGGTGGTCCCGCCGGATATCGGCGATGACGAACTGCAGCGTCTGCACGATGCGGGCATTCGCGGCGTGCGCTTCATGATGCTGCCGGGCGGCGTGCTGCCGTGGGACGCACTCGCGGACATGTCGGCGCGCATTGCACCGCTCGGCTGGCACATCAACCTTCAGCTCGACGGCCACACGCTGCCGCAGCACGAAGCGATGCTCGCGCGTTTGCCGTCGAATCTCGTCATCGATCATCTCGGCAAGTTCCTTGCGCCGGTCACATCGCAAAGCGATGGATTCGCGTCGCTGTGCCGCCTGCTCGACGGGCCGCGTTGCTGGATCAAGCTGTCCGCGCCGTATGAAAGCTCGCGCACCGGCGCGCCCGATTTCGACGACGTGTCCTGGCTCGTGCGCGCGATATCGGCGCGTTTTCCCGAGCGCGGCGTGTGGGCGTCGAACTGGCCGCATCCGAACGTCAAGCCCGTTCCGGACGACGCGCGCATGCTCGACTGGACGATGCGGCTCGTGGAAAGCGACGCGGTTCGCCGCAAGATACTCGTCGATAATCCCGCTGAGTTGTATCGGTTCTAGCGACCGCTATGCGACCCCGCTGACGTAACTGATCTCGCGTTTCTGGGACGTCAGCACGCGAATGGGCGTGCCCGCGATCCATGCGCGAATGTTTTCGACAGACTCGCCGTAGTAGATGCGATAAGAGTCATCGGTGACATAACCGATGTGCGATGTCGCGATCACGTTATCCATCGATCGGAACGGATGATCGGCGGGCAACGGCTCCTGATCGAAAACATCGAGCGCGGCGGCCGCGATTCGTTTCGCGGTCAACGCATCGATCAGCGCGTGTTCGTTGACGATCGGTCCGCGTGCCGTGTTCACGAGCAGCGCGTGCGGTTGCATCGTCGCGAGCTCCTTCTCGCCGATGAGATCGCGCGTGCGCTCCGATAGCCGCACATGAATCGAAACGATATCGCTCGATGCGAGCAATTCTTCCTTCGACACGTAGCGCGCGCCGAATTTCGCGGCGGACTCCTGCGTCATGTTCTGACTCCATGCGATGGCGTGCATCCCGAAAGCCTGCGCGACTCGCGCGGTCGCGCCGCCGGTATAGCCGAGTCCTATCAGTCCGATGGTCTTGCCGTGCAGATCGCCGCCCACCGACACCTGCCAGCCTCCCCTTCTGAACGATGCCACCTCGCTCGGGATGTGCCGCGTCGCGGCGAGAATGAGCGCCCATGCAAGCTCGGCGGCGGCCGTCGGCGACGATGCCGTGCCGCATACGGCAATGCCGAGTTCATCGGCGGCTTCGATATCGATGGCTGCATTCCACGGCCCCGTGCTTGCCAGCAATTTCAGATTCGGCAATCGCGAAAGCACGCTGCGCGTGAACCATGTGCGCTCGCGCATCACGCAAAGAATGTCGTAGGGTCGAAGACGTTCGACCAGTTCGTTCTCGTCGCGGATAGGGTCCGTGAAAACGGTAATGTCCGCGTGTTCGCGCAAGCTGTTCCACTCGCCGAAGCGAAGCGCGGTGTTCTGGAAGTCATCGAGAATGGCGATGTTATGCATAGGGTTCACTCTGTTCCTGCCGTCAGCGCGGCGCGCGCCTGCGTTTCGGTATGACGTTTGAAGCCGAGCAGCATCACGAGAATGCCCGCGACGAGTATCGCCGTCATCACGTAGAGGCCGCTGACGAGCGTTCCCGTCGCGGTCTTCAGCCATCCGATGACGAAGGGACTGCAAAAGCCGCTCAACAAGCCGATGCAATTGACGAACGCGATGCTCGTCGCCGCCGCCGGCGATCCGTTCAGATAATCCGCTGCGAGCGACCAGATCAGCACGTTGGTCGCGAAGATGCCGACGCAGGCCACCGTCAGCAACGCAACGGTCAACGCGGGCGAGTTGGTCGGATGCGAAACCATCAACAACGCGGCAGCGCCGATGAAACCCGAGATCGCCGCATGCCAACGGCGTTCGAGCATGCGATCCGAGCTTCGGCTTATCGTGACCATCCCGATCGCGCCCATTCCGTACGGTATGACGGAAAGCCATCCGAGCAGCGAAAGATTCGTAATGCCCGAGTCTTTCATGACGGTCGGAAGCCAGAACGTCACTGAATACGTGCCGCAAACGAAGGCAAAATCGATGAACGCGAGCATATAGACTTTCGGATCCGCGAGCGCCTCGGCGAGCTTCGCGTGACCGTGTTGCCCTGCCCTTCGCTTTCGTTCCATCTCGACATCGAAACCTTGGCGAAGCACGCCCTTCTCCGCTTCGGTGAGCCATTTCGCTTTGTCGATGTTGTCGTCCAGCAGCATCAGCGTGACGAGACCGAGCACGACCGCCGGCAACGCCTCGACGATATAAAGCCATTGCCATCCGGCGAGATGCGCGACGTTCGCGAGACTCGTCATCGCCCAACCGGAGACCGGACCGCCGACAAGACCCGCGACCGGAAATCCGACCATGAAGCACGCGATGATGACACCGCGCCGTCTCTCCGGAAACCACGAGCTCAGATAGAAGATGACGCCGGGAAAGAAGCCCGCTTCGAACACGCCGAGCAGCAGACGCACGATATAAAACTGCGTGACGTTCGTGACGAACGCGGAGCATGCCCCGACGATGCCCCAGCAGATCATGATGCGCGCGATGGTCTTCTTCGCGCCCATGCGCCGGAGCAGCATCGCGCTCGGCACTTCGAGCAGACAGTACGAGAGAAAGAAGATGCCTGCGCCGAGGCCGTACACGCTGTCGCTGAAACCGAGCGCGTCCTGCATCTGCAACTTCGCAAAGCCGACATTGATGCGATCCAGAAACGCGACGACGTAGCACACGAATAGCAAGGGCACGATGCGCAGCGTGACGCGCCAGTAGAGCGCCCGCTCATGCGCGAGTGCGGTGGAAGGAACTTGCGAAGAATCGGCTGACGCCGGATCGGATTCCACAACGGACGGGTTCACTCGCGCTCTCCATGATTGACGGCGTGGGCCACGATTCGAGCAATGGAGCCAGTCTAAGAAACATCGATAGACGCGGATAGTGAAAAGATCAGATCAGGTGAGACGCGCGGGTTATATCGGTGATAACCAGTAAGCAGCGGCGATAGTTGCATGCGTAACCGGTTGCGTGGCCGCGCTATCTCTGAGACGATTTGTGCATTCGTGCACATCGATCAGGAGACCGACTTGAAGAGCAGTCCACGGAACGACACGCAGTTCAACTTCGTCCTGATTCACGGCGCATGGCATGGCGGCTGGGTCTGGCGCTTCGTCGCGGATGAACTGATCGCGCGTGGTCATCGCGTCGTCGCGCCGACCATGACCGGACTCGGCGAGCGCCATCATCTGATTGAGTCGGTCACGTCGCTCGATGTGAACATCGAGGATATCGTCAACGTCATCGAGGCGGAGGAATTGAACGGCGTCGTGCTGGTCGGCCATAGTTATGGCGGACTCGTCGCGTCGGGCGTCGCCGATCGCATCGCGCACACGCTGCGCACCATCGTCTTCCTCGACAGCCTGCTCGCGCAAAGCGGCCAGTCCGCGTTCGATGTGCTGCCCGCAAGCGTCGTCGATGAGCGCATGGCATCGGTCGGCGCAAGCGGCCAGGCAATCGCGATGCCCGTCAACGGACTGAAAGGCACCGGCATTCCGGATGATCATCCGCTTGCCGAGTGGGTTCAACGGCGGCTCACGCCCCATCCGCTCGCGACCTACACCACGCCGCTTCAACTCCAATCGCCGCTCGGCAATGGCCTGCCCTGCACTTACGTGCACTGCGCGAATCCTTCATACGACACGCTCGCGCCGGTGCGCGAGCATGTCAAATCGCAATGCCCGGATTGGGGCTGGGAGCGCATCGACACCGGCCATGACGCGATGGTGCTCGCGCCCGGCCTGCTCGCCGATCTGCTGGAACGGCTCGCGGCGGCATCCTGAGCCGCTGACTGAAGTTACGCGGCGACGGCCTCGCGAGCGACGAAGGTCGCGGGTAGTCCCGCGCGGGCGATCGCGCCCGTGAACGGCTCGCCCGGCAACCATGCGGCGATCGTCTCGCGTATCGCCAGCAGCTTGTTTATGTCGATGCCCGTGCGCAAGCCCTGCGCTTCGAGCATGAACACCGTGTCCTCGGTATTGATGTTGCCCGTCGCGTTGGGCGCGAACGGACAGCCGCCGAGCCCGCCGAGCGATGCATCGAAAGCACGCACGCCTGCATCGAGCGCAGCCATGACATTGGCGAGGCCCAGCCCGCGCGTATCGTGGAAGTGACAGGCGACGGGCACCGCTCCCGCAAGCGACATGACCTGCCGCATCAGCGCGCGCACTTGCGCGGGATTCGCATAGCCGACCGTATCGGCGATGGTGATCTCCTGCGCGCCCGCATCGATGAGCGTCTCGACGAGTCCGAGCACCGTGCGTTCATCGACCTTGCCCGCGATCGTGCAGCCGAACGCGGTCGCCACGCCCGCGCCGAGCACGACATCGCGATTCAGTTCGTCACGCTCCGCCGCGATGCGCTCGAAGTCCGCGACCGATTCCGCCGTGCTGCGCCGCACGTTCTTCAGGTTGTGCTCGTTGCTCGCGGAGAGCACGTAATGCACCTTGTTCAGCCCCACATCGAATGCACGTTGCGCGCCTTTCAGATTCGGCACCAGTGCCGCTGCATGAAGACCGTCGATGGCAAGCGCGCCTGCCGCGACCTCGACCGCATCCGCGAATTGCGGCACGACTTTCGGCGGCACGAACGACGTCACTTCGATATCGACCACGCCCGCATCGACCATGCGCGCGCACCATTCGAGCTTTTGCCCGCTCGTGAGGATCGTTCGCACCATCTGCAAACCATCGCGCAAGCCCACTTCGCGAATCTGCACGTCTCTTTCTTTCATGTCTGCTCCGGTTTCAGATGGTCGCGTCCGCGACGGCATCGCTGCCTTCATCCGTATGTCCTGCGCCGCTTGCGACCGCCGATGTCGACGGCGCAAGCACCACGGCTGCAATTGCGCCGAGCACCATCAGAAGCGCGATCGCGCCGAGTCCGCCCGCCATGCTGTTCGTCATCGTCTTGATCGAGCCGATGATCATCGGGCTCACGAAGCCGCCGAGCAGGCCGACGCAGTTGATCACCGCGACGCCGCCCGCCGCGCCGCTGCCGCGAATGTAATCGGTCGAGATCGCCCAGATCAGCGGATTCGGCGCGAGGATGCCGGCGGTGGCCACCGACAACGCCGCGAGCGACAGCGCAAGGTTGCCCGTCGTGAACGCCGCGACGACGAGACCGGCCGCGCCGAACACCATCGCGATCGCGCAGTGCCAGCGCCGCTCCATCGTGCGATCCGAATGACGGTTCAGCGCGATGAGCGCGATCCAGCTCACGAAGTACGGGATCGCCGAATAGCAGCCGATCTGCAACGCGCCCGACACGCCCGCGCTCTTGATGAGCGTCGGCAGCCAGAAGCCGATCGCGAATACGCCGGCGATCTGCGTGAACCACACGAAGCCCATCACGTAGACGCGAAAGTCCTTCAGCGCGCGGCCGAACGTATGCTCCGCGTGCTTCGTCGAGACGCTCGAACTCTTGCGGATGTCGTCGAGCACGATCGCCTTTTCGTTCTCGGTGAGCCACTTCGCCTGTTGCGGGCCGTCATCGAGAAAGAAGAACGCGATCACGCCGAGCACGCTCGCGGGCAAGCCTTGCACGATGAACATCCACTGCCAGCCGTGCAGGCCGCCATAGCCGTCGAAGTAAGTCATCAGCGCGCCCGACAGCGGCCCGCCGAACAGGCCCGCGATGCCCGTCGCGCAAGTGAAGATGGCGATGACCTTCGCGCGCCGCTCGACCGGATACCAGCGCGTGAGATAGAAGATCACGCCGGGATAAAGCCCCGCTTCCGCGAGCCCGAGAAAGAAGCGCACGGTATAGAGATGCGATGGCAGCGTGACGAACGCCGTGCCCGCCGCGATCAAGCCCCACAGAATCATGATGCGCGAGAACGTGCGCTTCACGCCGATACGCGCGAGCAGCAGATTGCTCGGCACTTCCATCAGCACGTAGCCGAGAAAGAAGATGCCCGCGCCGATGCTGTAAGTGAGATCGCTGAAGCCCACGTCGTGCTTCATGTCGAGTTGCGCGATGCCGATGTTGATGCGATCGAGAAACGCGAACACATAGCACAGGAACAAAAAGGGGATGAGCCTGCGCGTGATCTTGCCGTAGGTCGCTTCGGCCTTGGGCCTGTCGAAGCTGCCGATGTCGGGTGTCATGTCTGTCTCCTCCGGTGAGTCCGGGTTTTGATCTAGCGGCCTTTGAATCGCGGCGCGCGCTTCTCGTTGTAAGCGCTGATGCCTTCGAGACGATCCTCGGTCGGAATCAGCCGGTTATACGCTTCGATTTCCAGATAGAGCCCGGTGCGCAGATCGCCCTGCATGCCGAGGTCGATCGCCTTCTTCGCCTGCGCGACCGAAAGCGGCGCGCTCGTGCAGATGTCGCGCGCGGCGTCGATGGCGTCGGCGAGCACGCGCCCCGGCTCGCACAGCCGGTTGACGACGCCCCACGCGAGCGCTTCCTGCGCCGTGAACTTGCCGCCGCGCAGGATCAGCTCTTTCGCGCGCCGCACGCCGATCGCGCGCGGCAGTTGCTGCGTGCCGCCGCCGCCCGGCATGATGCCGCGTTTCACTTCGGTGAAGCCGAACGTCGCGTGGCTGACGGCATAAGCGAAGTCGCACGCGAGCAGCAGTTCGAGTCCGCCCGCGACCGCCGCGCCGTTGGCCGCGCAGATGACCGGCACCGGGCAATACGTGAGCGCGCGGTTCATGCGCTCGAACAGATAGTGCTGCACGCCGAACTGCTCGTCGGTCATGCCTTCGCGCTGCTTGAGGTCCGCGCCGCCGCAGAACGCGCGTTCGCCCGCGCCCGTCAGGATCACGCAGCGATACAGCGCGGGGTTCGCTTCGAGCGCACCGAATACGCGGATGATCTCGTCGCCCATCGTCGTGCTGATCGCGTTCGAGACTTCCGGACGGTTCAGCTTGACGATGAGAATCTGTTCGTCGATTTCTTCGAGCGTCAGCGTGTCGGGCGCGCCGACCAGTTGCGATGCAAGTTTCACGATGTCTCCAGTGTTTTCTTCGCCAGCAGATGATTGTGTTCGCCGAGTTTCGGCGTGACGCCGGTGCGCGCAGGCCGCACGCCGCCGAATGAAATCGGCACGCCGACGACCGTCGCCGCGCCGTCGTCGGTGATGCGCAGCAGATCGAGCGCCTTGGTCTGCTCGTGTTCGACGACCTGATCGACGGTCTGAATCGGTCCGCACGGAATGCCCGCCGTATCGAGCGCTTCCAGCCAGTGCGCGGTGCCCCGCTTGCGGAACTCGATATGCAGCAAGTCGATCAGCGCGACGCGATTGGTCACGCGCGCGCCGTTGGTGACGAAGCGCGCGTCGTCGGCGAGCGCGGCGATATCGAGCACGTCGCACAAGCGGCGGAACAGGCGGTCGTTGCCCGCGGCGACCATGATGGTGCCGTCCGCGCATTCGAAGGCCTGATGCGGCACAATCGCGGCCGTCCCCGATCCCCAGCGTCCCGGCAGCACGCCCGACGCGAGATAGTCGGCGATCTGGATGCCCGCCCAACTGATCGCCGTCTCGTACAGCGACACGGACACGATCTCGCCCGCGCCCGTCGTCTGGCGCCGGAAGAGCGCGGCGAGCACGCCGATCGCGGCCCAGAGTCCGGTGCCCATGTCGTTCACCGAAACCGGAATGCGCGACAGCGGCTCGCCCGGCTGACCGAGAAAGCTCATCAGGCCCGAAAGCGCCTGCACGAGCGGATCGTAGCCGGGCTTGTCGCGCAGCGGCCCGGCCGTGCCGAACGCGCCGAGATTGCAATAGACGAGCGACGGCTTCATGCGCAGCATCGCCTCGCCGCCGAGACCGTATTTCTCCGTGCCACCCGCCTTCAGGTTTTGCAGCACGACATCGGCGCGTTGCGAGATCAGCTCGCGCAACGCCTGTGCTTCGTCCGGATTCGACAGCGACATCGCGATGCTTTTTTTGCCGTGATTCACCGCATGAAACAACGCGGCCGCGCCATCGACGAAAGGCGGGCCCCAATCGCGCGCGTAGTCGCCGTGTTCCGCGCTTTCGATCTTGATGACGTCCGCGCCGAGCGACCCGAGGATCATGCCCGCATACGGCGCGGCGAGACTGTGGCCGATCTCGATCACGCACACGCCCGCGAGCGGCAAAGGCTGGTTCATGGCTTCGCTCGCGCTCATTCGGCGGTGACTTCGAGCGGTGCGTCGATGGTTTCGCGCGTGCGGCCGTAGACTTGCGCGGCGGCATCGGCGCTGATGTAGCCATCGGCGACATCGGCATCGACGCGCTTCTCATCGCGTTCGCGCGGATCGCCATAGCCGCCGCTGCCCGCGGGCTGCACGGTCACGCGATCGCCGCGATACACGACCGTCTGTCCGCCCTTCGCCGCGACCTCCTGCGTGCTGCCGTCCGCGCGTTCGACGACGCACAGAAAGCGCGTGCCGGCCTGCCCGCCGAAGTGACCTTCGGGCGCGGAACGTCCGCGTTCGCCGGACACGGTGAAGGTGGCTTCGTCGTATTCCACGCGATACACGCGCCGCGATGTCAGCCCGCCGCGCTGGCGGCCCGCGCCGCCGCTGTCGGTGACGAGCGACCATTCCTCGACCATCAGCGGCGAAGTCGCTTCGATCATTTCGATCGACTGACTGCCCGCGTTGCCCACGTAGACGCGCACGCCGCTCACGCCGTCCTTCTGCGCGCGCGCGCCCATGCCGCCCGCGTGGACGTCGTGCATGGTGACGAACTCCTGACCGGTTCGGGCGATGCGCGCGGCATCGGTATCGCGTCCGCTGAAAATGCCCGCGCACGACGCGCAGTTGCTTTGTCCGGTGATGCGCTCCGGCACCGCGGGCGCAAGCGCCTTGAGCAGCAGATCGATCACGCGCGGCGAGGTCTCCGTGTTGCCCGACACCACCGACGCCGGATAGCGGCAGTTCAGCACGCTGCCCTCGGGCGCGATGATCGTCACCGGCCGATAGCAGCCCTGGTTGGTCGGAATGCCCGGATCGGTCAGCGCTTTCACGGTGAACCAGGTGCTGTTGCACGTCACCGAAAGCGGACAGTTGATGCCGCCGCGCGCCTGCGGCCCGGTGCCGGTGTAATCGAACGTGATGTGATCGCCCGTCTTCGTGATCTTCACCTTGAGCAGCGGCCGCTCCTGTTTCCAGCCCGGCGCCTCGATCGGATCGAGATACTCCTGCGCTTCGTACACGCCGTCCGGAATGCGTGCGATCTCCGCGCGAATGAGCTTCTCCGAGTGATCGAGACTCTGGCTCATCACGTCGCGCAATGCATCGGCGCCATACTTCGCCACCAGTTCGCCGATGCGCCGGTCGCCGACGAACGTGCCCGCGTATTGCGCCTGAATGTCGAGCAGCAGTTCGTGCGCGTTGCGGCTGTTTCGCGTGAGCAGGTTGAGCATGTCCTGCACCGGCTCGTCGTTACGATACAGAAACACCGGCGGAATGCGGATGCCTTCGGCGAACACGTCCCACGTCGTGACGGTATAGCTGCCCGGCGACTGTCCGCCGATGTCGGTCCAGTGGCCGCGCGTCATCACGAAGGCGACGATCCTGCCGCCCGCGAAAACGGGCCGCGTGAACTGCACGTCCGGCTGATGATTGCCGCCGCCCACATAGGCGTCGTTGCTGACGATGACGTCGCCGGGACGCAGGTTCTCGCGCCCGACCGCTTCCACCGACACGCGCGTCGAGATGACGGCCGAGCCGAGCATCGTCGGGATGTCGTTGCCTTGCGCGACGAGCTGCATGTCGGCGTCGAAAATGGCCGCCGACGAATCGCCGCTCGCGTGCATGAGCGGGCTGCCGGCGGTGCGCATCATCGCGATCTTCATTTCACGGGCGATCGCGAAGAGACTGCTGCGGATGATTTCGTAAGTAACGATGTCCATGAATTCAGGCTGCCAGTTCGATGACGAGATTGAGATCGGGATCGACGCGCGCGACATGCGACGCCTTCAGCACCGCGCAACTGCTGTGTTCTTCGATGACCGCCGGCCCTTCGATCGTCGCGCCGACCGGAATCTGCGTGCGCGCGAACACCGGCAGCGTGCGCGCGTGGCCATCGAAATACACTTCGCGGGTGCGAACCGGCTGCGGCAGCGCGCCACCATCGGCGCTCGCGACCGAGCCGCGCCAGCCGGTCGTCGTCACGAGTTGCAGACGCACGTTGGCGACCACGACCGGCTTGTCCTTGCTGATGAAGTTCCATTGCCGCAGATGCGCGTCCTCGAAGGCTTGCGCGAGCGCCGCACGGATGCCCACTGCGTCCGCCTGCACTTCGACCGTGATGACATCGGGCTGGCCGGCGTAGCGGCAATCGGCGAGACGCACGACCTTCACGCCCTGCGCTTCGACGCCGTGACGCTGAAGCTCTTCCATGCCAAGCGCTGCCAGTTCATCGAGCGCGGCGTTCAGAGTCGCGTCGTCGATCATCGCGAGATCGCTTTCCAGCGGACGCTGATAGTCGTATTGCTGATCCGCGACCGTCATGCCGAACGCGCTGAAAAGACCCGGCAGCGGCGGAATCACCACGCGCCGGATACCCATTTCGTGGGCGAGATCGACCGCGTGCACCGGCCCCGCGCCGCCGTAGCAGATGTACGAGAACTCGCGCGGGTCGTAGCCGCGCTCGACTGTCATGATGCGGATGGCCTGCGCCATCAACGCGTTCGCGACCGAGCGCACGACCTGCGCGGCTTCGGGCACGGAGACGCCGAGCGGCTGCGCGATGACTTCATCGACGACGCGCCATGCCGCCTGCGCATCGAGCTTGAATTCGCCGCCGAGGAAGCTGTCGGGATCGATATAGCCGAGAACCAGATTGCAGTCCGTGACGGTCGGGCGCGTGCCACCGCGCCCGTAGCACGCCGGTCCGGGATCGGCGCCCGCGCTCTCCGGTCCGATGCGCACGCCGCCGCCCGCGTCGATCCACACGATCGAGCCGCCGCCCGCGCCGACCGAATCGATGTCGATGCTGGGCGAGCGCACGGTGTACGTGTGCAGCAGGCTCTTGTTGCGCAGTTCGGGGCGCGAGTCGCGGATCAGCGAAACATCGAAGGTCGTGCCGCCCATGTCGCCGAGAATCGCGTTCTTCAGCTCGCTCTTCTCGCAGTTGCGGATCGCCGCCGAGACGCCGCCCGCGGGCCCCGATTCGAGCAGCACGATCGGCTTGTCGGCGACCATGGCCGGACTCGCGAGCCCGCCGTTCGACTGCATGAAAAGGAACTTGCCCGCGAAGCCATGCTGCGCCAGCGCGCTGATGAGCCGGCCGATGTAGCGCCCGCAGACCGGACCGAGCATCGCGTTGATGACCGTCGAGCTCGCGCGCTCGTATTCCATCGATTCGGGATTCACTTCGTGCGATGCACACACGAAGCGCTCCGGCAGCAGACGGCGCAGCGTTTCGACGGCTTCGCGTTCGTGCCGCGGATTGACGTGCGCGTGCAGAAAGCACACGGCGACGGCTTCGATATCCGACGCGCGAATCTCTTCGGCGAGCGCTTCGAGCTGCGCGTGATCGAGCGGCGTTTCGATGCTGCCGTCATGGCGCAGGCGCTCGTTCACTTCGAGCCGCCAGCGGCGCTCGACGAGCGGACGCGGATTCTCAAACAGCAGATCGTAAAGATCGGCGCGGTCGTGACGCGACACGCGCCTTAGTTCGAGGATGTCGCGAAAGCCGCGCGTGGTGACGAGCGCGGTCTTCGCGCCGGTGCCCTCGACGACCATGTTGGTCGCCATCGTCGTGCCGTGGCCGATGAACGATACGTCGGCGCTGTCGGTGCCCGAGAGTTCGAGAATCTTGCGAAAGCCTTCAATCGTGCCGATGACGCGATCCTTCGGCGTCGTCGGCACCTTGGTCGACCAGATGCGCCCTGCTTCGTCGTCCACCATCACGACATCGGTGAAGGTGCCGCCGACATCGAGTCCGATTCTTTTCAATTTGCCTCTCTCCTGTGGATGCGTGATTTCTGCTGCGCTTGCCGAGGCCGCGTGAGTTCCGGCATGATCGAGCCGCGCCGTCGAGCGCCCGGCTGTGACGAACATCGACCGAGCCAGTTTAAAGAGGCATCGGCGCGGCCAGATAATGAAACGTTCCGATCAGGTGAGACGTTGGAGTTATATCGGTGATAACCAGTATCGATGCGATATTGAGGCGGCTGCGCGGCAATCACGTCGCGCTTTTGATCGCGCTCGACGACCATGGCTCGCTGCGCAAGGCGGCGCAACAGGTGTCGCTCTCGCAGCCCGCGACGACCAAGTCGCTGCGCGAAATCGAGGCCATGTTCGGCACTGAACTGTTTGCCCGTTCGCCGCGCGGCATCGTGCCGAACGAACTCGGGCGCTGCGTGATTCGTCACGCGCGCGCGGTGCGTTCGGAGATCGGCGCGCTGCGCGACGAGCTTGCGGCCATCATGCGCGGCGGCGGAGGGATGCTTGCCATCGGCGCGGTGATGGGTTCGATGCCCGAGTGGCTCGCGCCCATCCTGCGTGCGCTGCGGCAAGTGCAGCCGGACGTGTCCGTCGAGGTCTGGGAGGACAACAGCGCGCGTTTGCTGTCGATGCTCGATCAGCGTCTGCTCGATCTCGTCATCGGGCGGCCGAGCATCAGCGTTCACCCTGAGGCTTACGATTTCATTCCGCTCGAAGTGGAGGAAGTGTGTCTCGTGGTCGATGGCGCCGATCCGCTCGCGAGCGTGCAGCGCCTGACGCTCGAAGCGCTTGCGGACAATCCGTGGATCGTGCCGCAAGCCGCCCTGCCGATGCGCTCGCTGCTCGAACAGCTTTTCGACGACGCGGAGGTTCCTTTTCCGCGATACGCGATCGAAACGTCATCGACGTTCGCGACGTTGTCGTTATTGCGCGCCAGCGCGGGGACCGTTGCGCTGATGCCACTGAAGGTCGCGCAATACTTTCAGGCGCACGGCATGATGGCGGTGCTGCCGATCCGTATCGAGCGACGTGGCGCACCGTACGGGATCGCAACGCGTCGCGGCGCTACGCCGACGGCGCCGGTGCAGAGGTTCATCGAGTTATGCAAAGAGAAGCGCGACGAGCAGCTTCGACGCAATGAGCTTTAACGAGGAACGTCGGTTCAATGCGACGACACATAAGGCGACGGCCCCGCCTCCGGCACCGCGAAATGCTGCTTCATTCGTCGTAATTCTTCCGAAGGCGTGCCGCCGAAAAGCCGCTTGAATTCGCGGCTGAACTGCGATGCGCTCTCATAGCCGACTCGCGCGCTCGCCGCCGCAGCCGTCATGCCTTGCCGCGCCATCAATAGCCTCGCCTGATGCAGTCGCGTCGACTTGATGTACTGCAGCGGAGAAGTATTGGTGGCCGCCTTGAAGTGCATATGAAAGGACGGCACGCTCATGGCCGCTTCCCTTGCGAGCGTTTCGATCGTCAGCGCCTCGGCATAGCTCGAATGGATCTTGCGCAGCACCTTGGAAATGCGCCCGAAATGTCCATCGAGGTCAAGCGCGGCGCGCATCGAAGCGCCCTGCTCGCCGATAAACACGCGAAAGTAAATCTCGCGCACCAGCGTCGGCCCCAATAGCGCGGCTTCGAGCGGATCGCGCATTGCGTCGAGAAAGCGCAGCATGGTTTCGCCGAGCGCCAGATCGAGCCGCGTCGTGGCCATGCCGCCCGGCTCGCCGGGCACCACGCCATTGCGCTCGTCGATCTGAAGCAATACATCGGCGGCGAGCGTCGCATCGAGACGCACGTACACCGCGAGCAACGGTTCGTCGGCGGTGGCGTCGGTTTCCATCGAGAACGGCAGCGGCAACGCGACAGCCAGATAGTGCTGCGCATCGTAGACATACACCTTGCTGCCGAGATAGCCGCGCTTGCGGCCTTGCGCGATGACGACGATACCCGGCTCGTACAGCACCGGCGTACGCGTGAGCGGACGGTTCGATCGCAACAGGCGAATGTCCGGCATCGGCGTCGCGTTATAGCCTTCGTTCGGCGCGAGTTCCAGCAGCCGGCTCACCATCGAAGCGTGCACGCGAGCGAGTGCGGCGGCTTCGGTTTCCATCGTCGGCAATTTGGGCGGGCGATGCGTTTTCATGCGTCGAGTTCGATAAAGGCGTGTTCATAGAATCGGGCAAGCTTTGCAGACGATCACGCGTTCTCGTCGCATTGCCATATGCCTAACATTCGATCATGCAAGTCAACTCACCTCGGAGAACAAGCATGATCGATGTACTCAATCCCGCCGACGGCACGCTCGTCGGGCAAGTCGAACATCATACGGAAGCGCAGGTGCGCGCCGCCATCGACCGCACATGCGCGGCCTTTCCGGCGTGGTCGCGCACATTGGCACGCGAACGAAGCGCACTGCTGCGCGCATGGTTCGACCTCGTCAGCGCCGACAAGACCGCATTCGCCGAACTGATGTGCCGCGAGAACGGCAAGTGCATGTCGGAAGCCTTCGGCGAAATCGACTATGGCCTGGGCTTCGTCGAATGGTACGCGGAGGAAGCGAAACGCGTGTACGGCGATACCATCCCCACGCACGCGAAAGACGCAGCGGTGATCGTCACGAAAGAGCCTGTCGGGCCGGTTGCGTCGATCACGCCATGGAACTTCCCGTTCATGATGATTACGCGCAAGGTCGCGACCGCGCTCGCGGCAGGTTGCACGATCCTCTTGAAGCCTGCCGAGGAAACGCCGCTGACCGCATACAAGCTGCTCGAATATGCGCGCCGCGCCGGCATTCCGGAAGGCGTGTTCGAAATGGTGACGGGCGACCCCGTTCAGATCGGCAAACTCATCACCGACGATCCGCGCATTCGCAAGATCTCGTTCACGGGTTCGACCGCGGTCGGCAAGCTGCTCGCCGCGCAGTGCGCCGGCACGCTGAAGACAATGACGATGGAACTCGGCGGCAACGCGCCCTTCATCGTTTTCGACGATGCCGATCTCGACGAAGCCGCGAAAGCGCTCGTGTCCGCGAAGCTGCGCAACAGCGGACAGGTCTGCATTTCGCCGAACCGCGTGTATGTGCAGGCGAGCATCCACGATGCGTTCGTTCAGCGCGTCAAGGCGCTCGTCGAAGCGATCCCGGTCGATCAAGGGCTGCAGGACCGGTTCGTCGTCGGTCCGCTGATCAATCGTGCGGCCATCGACAAGGTCGGCAAGCTCGTCGACGATTCGCGCGAACGCGGCGCCAAGGCCGTGCTCGGCGGACATGCGCACGCGAAAGGCGGACTCTTCTATGCGCCCACGATTCTCGTCGATGTCGCGGACGATATGCCGATCGCATCGACCGAAATCTTCGGTCCCGTCTTTCCGATCTATCGCTTCTCGACCGAAGCAGAAGTCATCGCACGCAGCAACGACAGCGAATATGGACTCGTCGCCTATGCGTTCACCCGCGATCTGGGCCGCTCGTTCCGGCTGTCGCGCAACATCGAGGCGGGCATGGTGATTCTGAATTCCGGCTCGGTCGGCACGGCTTCGGTGCCGTTCGGCGGCGTGAAGCAATCCGGTTACGGACGCGAAGGCAGTCATCATGGAATCGAGGAATATGTGCATGTGAAATACACGCTGATGGCCGGTCTCGCCTGAACCACGCGAGGCGCGGCTTCGCGATGCCGCGCTTCGTGTCATCGCCGATTCAACGTACCGGCAATTGAGCCGTGTCGGCAGGGCTCGCGCGCTGCACTTCGTAATGACGCTGACGAATGAGCCGATCCTGCCGCAGTCCCCAAAAATAGGTAACGGCAAGGCAGGGCAACAGCGAAACGATCGAATACCCGACGCCCGCAAGCGGGTTGCCCGTGAGATTGACGAGCGAAAGACTGATGAGCGGAAGAAACCCGCCGAACAGCACATTGCCGAGTTGTTGCGACAATCCGAAGCCCGTGGTCCTGCTTTGCGGTGGAAAACATTCGGCGATGAACGCGGGCAGCGGCGCCATGATCATCGCGGTCAACACGGCGAGCAGCGCGACGAGCAGCGTCACCGTGACCCAGCCGCCCGCGAGCGCATTCGTCCTGATGCCCGCGAATGCCGGATACGCTGCGAGTATCCAGAGCACGATGCCGATCAGCATCACGCGCGCCCGGCCGATCGCATCGGACAGACGGCCGAACGCCGGATAAAGCGGCGCGGCCACGACGATAGCGACGCCAAGGCAGAGATTCGCGCGCGACGGATCGACCTTCAACACGTTCTGCAGGAAGTACAGCATGTAGACGATCGACGTATAAAGCGATACCGACGTTCCACCTTGCGCGCCGAACATCGCGACGAGAATCGCCTTCCACGACGTCGCGCTCGACAACGTGTCCTGCAGCGGCGATTTCGACAGACGGCCCGCCTCTTTCATCTCCGCGAACACGGGCGTTTCCTTCATGCCGAGCCGGATCCATGTCGCCACCGCGACGATCGGCGCCGAGATCAGGAACGGGACGCGCCAGCCCCACGATTCGAATGCGGCTGCATCGAGCGCGAACTTCAGCGCCGACACGATAGCGAGCGCGAGCAAAAGGCCGAGGCTCGCGGTGCTTTGCAGCACGCTCGTCGCCATGCCTTTGCGGCCCGCGGGCGCATGCTCCATGACGTAGACGACCGCGGAGCCATATTCGCCGCCGAGCGCGATGCCCTGCACCACCCGCAGCGCGATGAGGCCGATCGGCGCAAGCAGGCCGGCCATCGCGTAGGTCGGCAGACAGCCGATGCCCACCGTCGCGATACCCATGATCGCGAGCGTGATGACGAAGGTCTTCTTGCGTCCGATGCGGTCGGCCATCGGGCTGAAGATGATCGTGCCGAGCGGCCGCGCGACATACGCGATGCCGAACGTGGCGACGCCCGCCATCGCGGCGACCGTGCGATCCGTCGATGGCAGGAACAAGTGCGTCAGCGTCGATGTCAGCGCGACGTAGACGAAGAAATCGTAGTACTCGAGCATCGTGCCGAGGCTCGATGTCGCGATGATCCGCAGCATGCCGGGCTTTGAATGTCGCGCGCCGGAAGTCGTGGACATGGTCGTCTCCTGTGATTCAGTTCGTGAGGCCCCGCGCGATCGACGCAGTGGCCGTAAGGCGCATCACATGTGCGTGCGCTTCTTCGCCGCTTGCTGCGCGAGAAACCGGTCGACAGCCTCCTTGTGCTCGCGGCCGCACAACAGAATGGCCTGCATGCTCGCCGCCATTTCGAGCGTCGTTTCAAGCGATGCATCGGCCGCTTCGCGCACGAGCCGCTTCGCCATGCGCAGTGCAGTCGGCGGGCTGTGCGCGATGCGTTTCGCCAGCGACAACGCTTCGGTGTCGAGCGCATCCTCCGGCACGACCTTCGAGACGATGCCGAGCTTGAGTGCCGCTTCAGCATCGATGAACTCGCTGGTCAGCGTCAGTTCGAGCGCCTTCGCATAGCCGACGATGCGCGCGAGAAACCACGATCCGCCGATGCCCGATACAAGTCCCAGCCGCAAGAAGCTCTCTGCGAAAACGGCTTTCGTGCTCGCCACGCGGATATCGCACATCAACGCGAGATCGCAGCCCGCTCCGACTGCGGCGCCATTGACCGCGCATACCGAAGGCACATCGAGACCGCTCAATGCGCGCGTGATCCGGTGCAAGCTGCGATGCAAGCGGTCGCGCACGTCTTCGACGCTGCCGCTCATCAGGTCGCTGCCGCTTTGCATGTCCTTCACGTTGCCACCCGTACAGAAATGCCGCGACGACGAACGCAGCAGGACGCAATGCACGTCGCCCCGGTCGTTGATCTCTTCGAGCGCATCCGACAGCGCCTCTGTCATCGCGACGTTCAGCGCGTTGCCGTCGCTTGCGCTGTTGAGCGTGAGCACGAGCACGCCGTCGTCGAGGGATGACTCGACCAGCGAACCCGAATCGTTTGAATAAGCTGACACGACAAAGTCTCCTGATAGTTTCGCCGGCAACTACCGGTTCTGGAATGCGGCCTGACGACGTTCGAGAAACGCGGCCATGCCTTCTTTCTGATCGGCGAGCGCAAAGCCCGCATGAAATAGCCTTCGCTCGAACAACAGGCCTTCCGACAGCGAGGACTCGAACGCACGATTGACGGCTTCCTTGATCGCGACGATCACCGGCAGCGAATGACGCGCGATCTGCTCGCCGACGCGCATCGCTTCGTCGATCAAGCGCTCGCGAGCGACGACCATCGACACGAGTCCATATGCCAATGCCTCGCTTGCGTTGAAGGATTCGCCGGTCAGGCACGCGAGCATCGCGGTCGATTTGCCCACCGCGCGCGGCAGACGCTGCGTGCCGCCCGCGCCCGGCACGATGCCGAGCTTGATTTCGGGCTGGCCGAAGAGCGCATCGTCCGCGGCGATGACGATGTCGCACATCATCGCCAGTTCGCAGCCGCCGCCGAGCGCATAGCCGCCTACCGCAGCGATGATCGGCTTGCGGGCCATGCGGATGCGGTCCCAGCTTCGTCCGATGTAGTCATCCGAGAATGCGCTCGCGTACTCGAGCTTCGACATCGCGACGATGTCGGCGCCGGCGGCGAAGGCCTTGTCGGACCCTGTCAGAACGATTGCGTGAATTTGCGGATCGGCTTCGTTGCGCAGCAGGACGTCGATGAGCTGATCCATCAACGCGTCGGTCAGCGGATTGAGCGGGTTATTCGACGCGAGACGCACGAGCGCGACCTGGCCGCGTCGTTCGCTCCGTATGATCGCGGCGCTCATGCGCTCACCTTGCGGTCTTCATCGCAGGTCTCGCGCGTTGCGCGGCCCAGGCGGATCACGCCCGCATTCAGCAGTTCCGCGATCTCGCTTTGGGCGAAGCCGTATCGCTCCAGCATCTGCAGCGTGTGCTGGCCCGTCAGCGGCGCTGGCACGTCGGGCACGCTTGCGCGGTCGGATGGACCGAGCGCGAAGCCGTGCGTACGCATGATTCCCGCGACCGGATGATCGATCGTCTGCGCCAGTCCGCATTCGGCGTATTCCGCCGTTTCGATGACATCGCCGTAGGTTGCGACGGGCGAACACAGAATGTCCCGCGCTGCGAGCCGTTCCATCCACTCCGCGGTCGGGCGTTCGACGAAACGCGCCGCGAGCATGTGATGCAGCGCCTTGCGATGGCGCACGCGATCGTCGTTGGTGGCGAAGCGCGGATCGGCTGCGAGTGCGGACGATGCGAGCACCTCGCACAGCGCGCGCCATCGTTCCGGATGATAGGCGACGACCATCATCCAGCCGTCCTGCGTCGGGAACGCTTCGTTCGGGCACGCATAAGGCGCGGCGCTGCCGGTTTTTTCCGGCTCGCGGCCGGACGCGAAATACGCAGCGAAGCCGATCTGCTGCAGCATCAGCGTCGCGTTGTAGAGACTCACGTCGAGATGCTGGGCACCGCCGCCCGCGCGAACCTGATGCAGCGCGCCGAGAATCGCGATCGATGCGAGATAGCCGCCCATCATGTCGGCAACGGGAATCGGGACTTTCAGCGGCTCGGCGTTCGTCGTGCCGAGCGTGCTCATCAGACCGCTGACAGCCTGGATCACGCCATCGACGCCCGGCCGCTTGCGATTCGCGCCCGTCTGACCGAAGGCGGAGATCGAGCAGTAGACGAGCCGGGGATTCAACTGACGCAGTGCGTCGAAGTCGAGTCCCATCGATGCCATCACGCCCGGCCGAAAGTTTTCGACGAGCACGTCGGCCTCGCGCAACATGCGGCGAACGGCTTCGCGCCCCGCGTCGGTTTTCAGATCGATCGCGACGCTGTACTTGTTGCGGTTGACGCTGATGAAGGCCGGGCTTTCACCGCTGATCCACGGCGGGCCGATGCGCCGCCCGATCTCGCCGTCGGGCGGCTCGATCTTGACGACGTGCGCGCCGAGATCGGCGAGCGTCATCGAGCAGACCGGACCGGCGAGGACATGCGAGAAATCGATCACCCGCACGCCGTTGAGGCTGTCTCTTGGCATTTGTGATTGTCCTGTCTCGTGACTCGTCACTGCGACGAATCATGCCGACGAGAATAGGTACTCACCGGCCTTCCGGACAATCGACAATTTAGAAACGAGCCTTTGACTTTTTGTTAAAGGGTCGGCGATTCGTGAGCGCTATTCGTTGAGCAACGAGTGCAGCCATCGGCGGAAAATCTTCAGTGCATCGGATTGCGGACGCGCCGTCGGCCACGCGAAGTAGTACGTGTGATTGCCGCGGTCGAGTTCGAATGAAAACGGAGCGACGAGCAGACCGCTTTCCAGTTCGCTGCGCACCAGCGCCTTCTGCGCGATCGCGACGCCGTGCCCTTCGATCGCTGCCTGATACGCGAGCAGCGACGTTTCGTAGCGCATCTCGCGGCGTCGCCCGCTCAATGGAAGGCCCGCAGCCTTCAGCCACAAGGTCCAGTCTTCAGGGCGTGCGAGCGTGTGCAGAAGCGTTTCGCCCTGTAACTGCGAGCGCGCCTTGACCTGTCTCGACGGCGCGGCGACAGGCACCAGTTCGTTCGCGATCAGACGTTGCACGCGCAGACCGGGCCACTTGCCGTCGCCTAGCTGAATGCCGGCGTCGATATCCTCACGCGCGAAATTGAGCGGAGCCGGTGATGTCGTCAGTTGCACGTCGATGTTTTCATGCAGCCGATGAAAGCTCGCGAGACGCGGAATCAGCCAGCGCACCGCGAATGTGGCGGGCGAGCGGATCTTGAGCACGCGGGCGCGCCGTTCCGACGAACGCAGACTGTCGGTGGCTTCGCGCAGCGCTGCGAAGAGCGGCATCAACTCCGCCAGATACCGCGCACCCGCCGAGGTCAGCTCAAGCCGTCCTTTCACACGCTCGAACAGATCGACGCCCAGATAGGCTTCGAGCGTGCGTACCTGCCGGCTGACGGCGGCGGGCGTCACGGCCAATTCGTCGGCGGCCTTGGAAATACTCAGCAGGCGTCCGGTCGCCTCGAACGCCCGGGTCGGATTCAACGGGGGAAGCAGTGCGCGACGTTCCATAGCCTGTCCGTGTGGAAGCATGTCGGGATTGTGGCGCGAAAATGGTCGAAGGGAGGTTGGTAGGCGGCCACTCGCCGCCAGTATCGACTGCCGCTCGATCATCGTGGCAAAGCCGCTTTCCTGTCCCGACAAGGCCGCCCCGCAGCGCATATTCCGTTCCCGGAGAACGGGATAACAATCCTTTAACGGTGTTGCTAATCGATTAATTAAAATCAATCTTCTGACGATTGATCCGGTGGAGACGCGCGCCTAGACTGAAATCATTGAAGGCAACGAAAGCCTTGGAGACATCAAGGCCTAAAAAGATGAGCACCTTCGAAATCCAAGAAAGCATTCGAGAGATCAATCTTTCCTATCTCATCCTGGCGCAGCGAATCTTGCGCGAGGACCGCGCGATCGGCATGTTTCGCCTCGGGCTATCCGCCGAGGTTGCCGATCTGCTGATGAGCCTCTCGCTGCCCCAAGTCGTGAAGCTCGCCTCTTCCGATCAGCTGTTATGCGCGTTCCGCTTCAACGATCACATGCTGCTCTCCGCGCTGACGCAACCTCCGAAGCACGCCGACATCGCTTCGACGCATGCTGCCGTTCTATTGGCAGGCCAACCCGTCAAACTGCTGATCTAAGGCGCCGTCCTCCATGAACCTCATTGCAAAGAAAAGCCTGACCGAAGAAGCGCAAGAGGTGTTTCGCGCAGTCGCGCTCATCGAACTCGGTGCGCGCATGCAGGTCCTCGAAAGCGAACTCACGCTCTCGCGCGAACGTCTCATCCGTCTTTATCGTGAAGTGCGAGGCGTGTCGCCACCAAAGGGAATGCTGCCTTTCTCCGCGGACTGGTACATGCCGTGGCTTTCGAACATTCACGCGTCGCTATTCTTCAACACTTATCTGTTCCTCAAGAACGAAGCGAGCTGCTCGCACCTCGATGCGCTGACCAAAGGATATCGGCTGTATCTGGAGCACTGCACGCGCAACGACGCCGAACCGGTGCTCGACCTGACGCGCGCCTGGACGCTCGTGCGTTTCTTCGAGGCGGAGATGCTGCAATTGACGCCCTGCTGCCGCTGCACCGGCAAGTTCGTCGCGCACAAGCATGACTTGCAGCACGGCGTCGTGTGCGGCGCCTGTCAGCCGCCGTCGCGTGCGGGCAAGACGAGGAAAGCGGCGGCACGCGCGGCCGTTCAGGCTTTTGCGTCGGTGACTGACGAGAATGTCATCGATCCGGCCGCGCGACCCATCTCCGCTGAAGCAGCTTGAGCCGTATGCTCAATCGCTTCGGGAGTCGTGATTCAGCGAATGCGCGTTCCATACTTTCCCGATCAACCACTGGAACAGCGAGTGGCCTTGTTCGTGCTCGGCGGGCATCGGAGTCGCGAGCTTGCCGAGCTTATCCTGCCGATACGCCAGAAGCTCGCACATTTGCTTCGCTACTTCCGGATGATCTTTGAGAAACGACGTCATGTCGTCCTTGGCCAGCTGAAATAGAACCGATGGCGTGAGCGTCGAGATCGATACTTGCATCGCGATTCCGGCGAGCAATCCCGCTTCCCCGAATGCTTCGCCCGGCCCGATGCGAGCAACCTCGCGAGCGCCTGCCGCTTCGACGACCGCGACCGAGAGCACGCCCGAATGCACGATCGACAAGCTATCGGGCACGGTGTCGGGCGCCAGGATCTGATGATTCGCCTGATATTCGTGTCGCGACAAACGCTTCGCGAGCCGCGTTATTTCCTCGCCTGAAAGGCTGTCGAACAAGTCGACGCGTCTTAACAAGGCTTCTTTTTCATCTCTCGATGCAAGCGCGGGCGCCGCTACGCCCAGCGCGCGCCATGCCACGCCAGCCGCGGTGAGATGGCGGTAGCAGAGGTCGAAGAGCTCGTTGCATACGGCGAGCTTTTTGTTCATGTCGTCGACGAAGGCCACCACTTCATACTGGACCGAGTTCGTCGTCGTGCGCTTCATGCGGGCGTATGGGGCCGGCGTCGCGAGAATCAGATTACAACCGGTAAGCGCGCGCCCGAGTGCGTCCAGCACGTTCTTCGGCCGCGCCTCGGGTTCGATCTCGAGGACGATCGATATGCCGTGGACGTCGCCCGGTCTGCTGTTATTGGTGATTTTCGCCTTCGCCGCGACAGCGTTGGGGACGATGAGCGTATTGCCTTGCCCCGTCAACAGATGTGTCGCGCGCCAGTTCATCTCGACGACCTTGCCCTCGACGTCGTCGATCGTCACCCAGTCACCTATCGCGTAGGGTTCCGTCGTGTTGATGACGATGCCCGCGAATACATCGCTGAGCGTGCTCTGGATAGCGAGGCCCAGCACGATCGCCAGTGCTCCCGATGTCGCAACGAGGCCGCGTACCGGCAGTTCGAGCACGAAGCCAAGCGCCGCCACGGCCGCCGCGAGAAACACCACGGCACCGAAAACGTCCGAGAACAGCCGCTGTTTTCTCCAGGCGCGTGGAAGCAGCAGCGTGTCGAGTGAGAGCGTGAGCAGACGCGCGCCCATCATCCACCAGATGATTTCGAGAATTTGCCCCGCCCAGTGCAATTCGACGACGTCGGCGAACGGCGCCTGCGTGAACGGACTCAGACCCGATGCAAAGAGCACCCAGCTCAACAGAAAAAAGAGCGCGAGCCGTATGAAGAGCCGGGCCAGGTCGTTGTCGGGCAATCGCGCGCGCCATACGATCACGTCGATTGCGACGATGCCGAAGCCCAGAAGCAAGGGGTATTTCACGGATGCTCCTCTCGAGGAACGACTTCGAGAGAATACACATTTGCTGGCAACGCGCGCTAGCCACGGCTCGCACGCCGATGCGTCACAGGCGCTTCGGCGCCTCGTACCACTTCGGATGAAATGCCTTCACGAGCGGACCATCCGTACGAAGCGCGTGACAGCCGTCGAGCTGGAACGGCCGCATGGTGCCGCTCGCGTTGATTTCCTCGCTCATCGTCTGAAATGCGGCGGTGGCCACCGCGCCGATGAGTTCGGTCAGATGCGTGCAGCCGCGCAAGCCGCCGAACAGGTTTCTGATTTCGCGCATGAAGCCCGGCGCGAGCTTCATGCCTTCGAGCTTGCGATAGTCGGGCGCGATCGTTTCGCAATGGCCGACATACGGCACGATGATCGATTCGGCCTTCGCCTCGCGGATGACGAAATCGACGCCGATGGTCATGCGCAGCATCATCTCGTGTACCGGATCGCCCGCCTTGACGATCACGCCATGGGAATCGCGATCGTATGACTTCGTGTCGCGCAGATGGCCTTCGATGTCGTAGAGGCCATCCGCGCGTCTGAAGCCTTGCAGCGTGATCTGGCGCGTGTGCAACGGCACGCGATCCATCGTCACAGCGTGCTCGCGAGATCCGGCACGACGGAGAACAGATCGCCGACGAGACCGTAATCGGCGACACTGAAGATCGGCGCTTCGGGGTCTTTGTTGATGGCGACGATGACCTTCGAGTCTTTCATGCCGGCCAAGTGCTGAATCGCGCCCGAGATGCCGACTGCAACGTACAGTTGCGGCGCGACGATCTTGCCGGTTTGACCGACCTGAAAGTC
>NZ_JALQDZ010000051.1:0-502 GCF_023630985.1 Caballeronia sp. ATUFL_F1_KS39
TGAATCGCGCCCGAGATGCCGACTGCAACGTACAGTTGCGGCGCGACGATCTTGCCGGTTTGACCCACCTGAAAGTCGTTCGGGACATAGCCGGCATCGACTGCCGCGCGCGATGCGCCCAGCGCCGCGCCGAGTTTGTCGGCGAGCGGTTCTAGCGTCTTCGTGTAGTTCTCGCCGCTGCCCAGACCACGGCCACCCGACACGATGATGTGCGCGCTCGTCAGTTCCGGACGATCGAGCTTCGTCACTTCACGGCTCACGAACTGCGAGATGCCTGCATCGGCTGCGGCTTCGATCTTCTCGACCGCTGCGCTGCCGCCTTCCGCCGCAACCGGATCGAAGCCCGTCGCGCGAACGGTGATGACCTTGATCGCATCGCTCGATTGAACCGTGGCGATGGCGTTGCCTGCGTAGATCGGGCGTTCGAAAGTATCGGCGCTATCGACGGCGGTGATGTCGCTGATTTGCGCGACATCCAAGTGTGCAGCGATACGCGGCGCGA